>NZ_JAMYOR010000076.1:0-28766 GCF_040319965.1 Mesorhizobium sp. M0830
TGGCGCCGCCTCGTGCGCGACTACGAGCAGCGCATCGACGTCTCGCAAGCCATGATCCTTGTCGCAATGGGTGGCAATCTCATCCGCCGAAACGCTCATCCGTGAATTTCAAAACGGACTCTCAGCCCTTCTGGATGCCGATGACGGACTAGCGGTTATTCAAATGGCGGCTCCCTTTCAGTGGGGGACTAAACAGGTCTCCAACGCTGCAAACACTTGGCTTCAAGCAAGAAGTCCTTGAAGTACCCTCACCGAAACGCCCCCAGCGGATCGCTCTGCCCCACCGGCATTCTCGCCGCCTTGAACTCCGCCGGATCGACCACAGCCTCCCGCAGCATCATCACGCCATAACGGGTCGCCGCCATCAGATCGTCCCGCAGCTTGACCACCTGGCCGTCCTTGCGATGGTAGAGCCGAAACTCCTCAAACCAGTCGGCAAGCGTCGAGAACACCTTGAAGCGGCCGCTCTGCATGCGGTCGAGCATCTCCATCAGCCCGGCCTCGACCGAGACCGACCCGTCGGGGAATTGCGCGTGGCGGGTCAGCATGTTCAGCCCGTGCGCGGCATATTGCCGGGCGAGCGCCACGCCCGCCCCTTCCAGCGTCTCGCGGCGGCCGTCGCGCGGCCAGGCGAAGGGCAGCCATTCGCCCCATGGTCTCAAGGTCAGCGCCTGCATGGCCGGCGTCTGCTGCGAAGCGCGGGCCGCCTTGGTGACATAGACGATATCGGCCTCCGTATCCCAGGCAAGCTCGACCGCGGCCGACGGATGGTCCCAGCCGAAATCCAGCGCGCCGAGCCTGGGCCAGTAGCGCGGCAGCCGGAACGGCTCGCAGGCAATCAGCTCCTCGGCCACCGGAAAGATGCGGCCCGACCCCAGCACCGGAATGCCGCGTGCGCGGGCCTCGCGCTCATGCGCGGGATAGGCGGCAACGATCGCCGCGCGCTCCTGCGGCGAATAGTGCTCGGCATCGTCGATGGTCATGAAGGTGACGTGACGGGACATCCTTTTGGTTCTCCGACTTACATCGTTCGAGGAGAATCCTAGCGCCAGCGCCTTACGAAGCCCCCTCTCCGGCCGCTTCGCGGCCATCTCTCCCCCGCTTTTGCGGGAGCGAGGAACCCAAGTTCTGAGAGGCCCCGCTCACCCCCGCCGCAGCTCAATGAGGCACGGAAAGAGAACCTAGGCGGCCTGTTCAGCTAGGTCAGGTAACTGGATCGCGTCGAGGGCGGCACTTCGGCTCTCGTCAATCGTACAGACATGACGGTGCGCGCCCATTAGGCACAACGCTATCAGTTGCCTGGCAAGCTTGCGATCCTCTTTAAGTTCTTTCTTGCTATGGCCGGCGCCGGGCGCGCTTAGTTGAATTTCGAAGTGCGCATCTTCGTCGTTTTCAGGCTTCCACTTGATACCTAGAAGATAGCAGTCAAGCTTGACATCCTGGACCGCGCCCGCCCTCAAATTATAAAACCCCAGGTAGTATACCTGCTCTTTGTCTGGTTCGGGCAAGCGGCCATTCCGAGATGCGAATCTTGTATTGCTTGCCACGGCAGCTCGACAGCCATATTTGTGTGCAGCATCATCGGAACCCAGCAAAAAACGCGATGCAACTGAGATTGCGTAGGAGCCGCCATCAATCTCGTCAAGTTTCACCAGAGTTTCGGCATCGAACACATCATTTGGAAAGGATTTTGGATACAGAATCGAACGACAGATAATATCATCACAAAGCATCTGTACTATCGGCATCGCTGTCCGGCGTCACGATTCCGCCAAATTTTATTAGCCAGTCCTTGAGGTCGTCTGCAGTATTAAATGAAAGTTCCTCCGAACAGCGAACTTTTGTCTGCTTATTTAAAACCATAAGGTCGATTTCGCCCTGCTCAACCGTCAAATACCTCTTTATTACTTCAGAGTCCCACGTCAGCACGGCATCCCCTTCGTGCGGGAACAGCTTCGGGACCCCAATTTTAAAATTGTGGTTCAGAAGCGCGACCAGGGCTTCAGACTTCTTGGCTGTCTGGGGATCGAGATAGAAATCATGGTTCGCTGGCAATTCGGCCATCCGCCTCATCGCCTCGACGAGGCTTACAAACTTGCGTGAGCGATCGCTATTGGGCCGCTCGGGCAGTGTTATCGAATTGCTGAACAAGCCATACCAGCGCGGCTTATCTTCAATCTCAACCCCAGAGCCGCCTTCGGGGTAGGGAATGATTTCTTCTTTTGTGGTGGCAGCACGTGCCATCTCTTGCCATTCTAGAACTCGCGTATTCGCCATCGCTCAGTTCCTCAGCCCACTCAGATTTCCTACTGCTATAACTCGCAACAGTTCGTCTGCCAGCCCTCTAAATATATGTCTCAGTTTGTCGCGCTCCAATAGCTTGCCGTCAGGCACTGTGTTGAAATCGAAGTGCCTGCGAGCGACAAACTGCGCAGGGATGGTCGAAGTAGAAAGGTGGGGCAACACGCTACCGGGCGCAAGCGGAAAGGCAAACGACTGAAATCCCACCGTAGAAAGCTGTACCAGTCTATTTGCGATAATGTCTCCAAGGCTGAATCTCGAATTGATCTGGAACATGAGGTCAGTCGCGTTTGCAATACCAAAGTCAAAGCCTAAAGCGCTGATGAATTCCTTGACACCATCCGAGTAAGATTCAACCGGCTTCATAGAGGTCGCCACCAATGCTATTCGAAATGCGTCTTTTGAAATTATCGAAACAGTTTCATTTCGGTTCAGCAGGAAATTTAATCTCTCTTCCAAATCAAACAAAGCACCAAATACATTCGCGCTCTCGTTGGGAATGTCGGTACTGATTACGACATCCACACGTCCTGGTTGCACTTGGACCTGAGATTGAACGCCATCATCGATCGAGGAAGCAAGACTCAGAAACGGATTCGAAGGGTTGGGTACGCGATTGTTGTGAGCTTGTTCAGGCTCTTCGTCCCAAATCCGCCTAAAAATCTCGGCTGCCGAAACCCCGTCAACATCGGCTAGGAACCAAACCAATTGAACGTTTTGCCCCTTCCAATCGACCATTGCCATTCCAAGAACCCCAATATGAAAGCTTTCTGCATCATGCCGTACTGGAAAGCAACCGCTAGCACCATGGTGGGTAAAATGATAACAAGTGCCTTATTGCGACAAAAAATCGTCACCACAGTCGCGTCAAATTCCCGAGCCCTGGGAGAGCTTTTATCGCGGGTTCGGGTCTCAACACGCCCAAAGAGGAAACGCACCCTGTAAAAACGCCGATTTTCCAGACTCTTATACAAGTCAGGCGCACCCCCTGCGGCACAAGGTGGAGCGAGTAGCGGGAATCGAACCACTCGTTCAGTTTGGAAAGCTGACCGTCTGAACGATCGCCACGGGAAGGAAAGTCACCTCTTCCCCATCCCCTCCACCTCACCCGCCGACAAAAACAACAACACCACATCGCTCATCCCAAGCAGCGGCGTGAACGTGACGATCGTAATGCCGCCGGTCGCGTTGGTCCGCGTCAGCCCCTCGGAATAGATATCCAGCGGCGGTTCCTCGTCGAACCAGACGCCGTGCAGGGTCTCGCCCTGCCATTTCTCGCGACCCTTCTCGAAGCTCTTGAACGACAGCACCGATTCATCGGCCTGCACATCGCCGCCGCCGCCCCAGCGCACCACGACGCTGTCGAGCGCACCGGGCGCGCCGCGGCCCATGGCGGTCTGGACGATGGCGTCGGCGGGGATCATGCCGGTGCCCCAGGCCGCCTGCTGCTGCGGCGGGCCGACCAGCACGCGCTGCGGATTGTCGCGCGTGCCTTCGCCGGTGACGCCGGCTGCCCATAGCCGCACGGCCGAGTCGAAAACCTTGCCTTGCCACCACGAGGGATAGCGGCCGGTCAGGTGCATGGCCCATTCCGCACCGCCGGCCCTGGTCTTGCCGAGCTGGTTGCCGGCCATGAACAGGCGCTCGCGATTCTCTGCTCCCGCCGCGTGAAACTCGGCCTGGCGTTGATACGGCTTGTAAGCGGCAAGAAGATTAGTGCGGCGCCTGCGGTCCAGTTCCGCTAGCAGCGCCAGATATTCCGTCCTCGCGGACATCACCGAGGTCTTCGAGGAACGGTTTGACGACGCCCTCAAGGGCGCGGATGCGGTTGCGGATCTCGTCATCGCTCAAGCCGTCCAGTTGGTTGATGGTGACATGCAAATCCTTGGGCAGCACCGAAAGCACGATCTTCAGATACTGGTCCGGCTTGTCGGCGCGCACCTCGGCGATGACGCCGGCGCCATGGGTGCGGAAATCGGCGCGCACGGCAGCCAGGAAGTCGTCGCCCAGCGTCTTTTTCGCGCGCTTGGGGCGCGGCTTGACAGACGCTGGCGTGGCGGCGGGTTTGCGCCTTGCCGGCTTTGCCTTGGCGCGCGTGGGCTTGGCAGCGGGTTTGTCAGTCATGGACGTGGCCGTCCGTGGCATTGGTGGCATCGGCGGCAGAAACCATCGTGCGGGCCTTCGGCGGCGCTGGCCTGCTGGCCCGCTTCTTCGAGCGGATGGATTTCTTCCTAGCCCTCTTCGTGGCTCCTTGGGCGCGCTTCGGCTTTGCCGCCTGGGCGGGCTTTACCACACCGGCCCGGGCCTTGAGCCGCGCCATGACGAGACCGACAAGCTGTCCGGCGATGCCTGCCTGCGGGAAACAAAAGCCACCGGCCGCATCCCGCACCATGCCGATCAGCACGCCGGGCGCGACCGGTTCGACACGGCCCAGACGGGGCTGCGGCGCCGCCCCTTCGAACTCGCCGATGGCGCTCACGATTTCCTGGCCGTCATCGCCGGTGATGATGGTGGCGTAGCGTGTGGACATTGGATTTCTCGCAAGATGCCGCGCTCCGTCGCGCCCCTCTGTGCCGTCGATAACCGCATCGACAACACAGGCAGGCTTCCGATCAAAGGCAGCCCAAAAACGCAAAACCCGCCTCGGCGGCGGGTCGGTGGCGCAACTCAGCACCATAGGCAAATATGTAGCATAGCTGCCCTCACCCGTCAACAGAATTCTGAGAAAAAATTCCTATATCGGTCGAAGCCGCTACCCGACCGGCGCCAGCAATTCCCGTTTTCACCGGCCGGCTGGCCATGAGCCAGCGGGTGTGGAATCATTAGACGACGCTCATGGAATGATTCCCGTCGCACGGCCTAATGGGAGAGGACGATGGACAGACCAGCCATGGCATCCGTGTTCAGGATGCGGCATGCACCGGCCACGGTTTCCGGCGTGCGCAGCACTGGCCAGGGCCAGGCCGATCCGGTCATCCGCGTGCGTTCGCTTGGCGAGGCGATCCGCTTCGTCGCCCACGCCTACCCCCAATACGACATCAGCGCCGTCGCCATCAGCTGCGGCGATCCTTCCATCGCGCGCCTCGGCGGCCTGGAGGTGAAGGCGCTGTGGCGTGAGTATGGCGAGCGCCTGACGCAGGAATAGGCCGTTTGGCTCCGGCTTGCTGGTCATTCCGGCGGGCAATCCGCCGCGTCCGGAGCGAAAACGGCGCTCGCGCGTTTCGATCGTAGTCACAGGAGCAATCGCCATGAATGTCGCCAATCTGCAACTTGAGGGCCTGCTGATGGCCGTCGCATCGATCAACCGACTCCTGGTTCAAAAGGGGGTGCTGACGGCAGAGGAAATAGACCTCGCCTTGCGCAAGACCGAGGCCTGCGAAACCAGCCAGGAGCGATCCGAAGCCATGTCCGCGTCCAGCCGCGACGCCATCAACTTTCCACTCCGGCTGCTGGAACTCGCCAATCAGTGCCAGCCGGAGGTCGACATGCCCTCCTTTTCGAAGCTGGCCCGCATGGTCGGCAAGATAAAGGAACCCTACAACGACCAGCTGTGATCCTTCGCCTCAAGCCCTACCCGGCCATCCCAGATTGAGCGAAAGCACCTTGCCCGGCCCATGCACGGCGGCAAACAGCAGTCCGGCCAGGAAGGAAAAATGGTCGACGAAGAAGCCGAACTCGGCCTGGTTGCCGGCCCAGTGGCTGGGTCCGTGGAAGACAAGGCCGAGGAACAGCACATAGGCGGCAGCGATCAGGGCCGCCTGCGAGAAGAAGGCACCGGTCAGGAAGCACAGCACCAGGGCGACTTCCAGGATCGCCGCGCACCAGGCCAGGAACAATGGAAACGGAAAGCCGGCCGCGGCGATGTAGCCGGCGGTCGCCTCCATGCCCATGAACTTGAAGCTTACGGCCATCAGGAAGACGCCAGCGAAGATCAGGCGGGCGATGAGAAGCGCCGTGGTCTGCCACGGCGACTGTGTGATTTGCGACTGTGTGATTTGCGACGACATGGTCGTTCTCCAGGTTTGCAATGGGTTCCGACCCAAGGACGCGCGACCGACGCCCGGTCCGACACCCCCGGAGCAGATTTTTGTCTGGAAACCCGCTTTATCCGGAGTGCCTCCTTGAATCCATGACCGTGCGGAACCACCCGGGCTTATTGTCGTGCTTGCGGAACCCGCGGCGCCGATCTGTGTTATGTCCTGTTAATCGCGGGATCGTGCGCCGACGGCTGCATGTTCCCGACAACAGAAAGCGAGACCGACATGGCTGACGACAAGTCGAAGACCAAACAGGACCGCAAGCTGGTCTCGAGCGACGAGACCTACGAGGTCGCTGCCTTTGCCCGCAAATACGGCATTCCGCCAAGCGAGGCGCAGACCATCATCAAGCGCTACGGGCCATCGCGCAAGAAGCTCGACGCCCATATGGCGGCACGCGGCTAGAGCCTGGCGCGACGATCGGGGTGGGGATCGTCTCTGATGGATGAGCCCATCCCGCCCGGCCCGGGAGCTCGCAGGCTGACAAGGATGGAGGCCACGACCATGTCCGACACCATACGCAGGACCGGCAGTTGCCTGTGCGGTGGCGTGCAGTTCTCGGTCAGCGGACCGCCGCTGCGCGTTGGCCTTTGCCATTGCAAGGATTGCCGCAAGGCCGGCGGCTCGGCCTATTCCGCCTTTGCCGTCTGGCCGCGCGAAGCCTTCGAGACCACCGGCCTCATCAGCTCCTACGGCACGCGCAGCTTTTGCCCGACCTGCGGCG
Organism: Mesorhizobium sp. M0830; assembly: GCF_040319965.1. Lineage (NCBI taxonomy): Bacteria > Pseudomonadati > Pseudomonadota > Alphaproteobacteria > Hyphomicrobiales > Phyllobacteriaceae > Mesorhizobium > Mesorhizobium sp. M0830. The sequence continues at coordinate 7,063 of NZ_JAMYOR010000076.1, forward strand.
GCCGCGTTGCCTGGGTCGACGACACCGAGGCCGAGGTGGCGCTCGGCAGCCTCGACGTCGCGCCGACCGATCTCGCGCCCGAATATGAATTGTGGACCTCGAGGCGCGAAGCCTGGCTGCATGCCTTGCCCGGCACCGAACAGTTCGAGCATGACCGGCCGACGGCGCACGCCGCCGAGGTGCCGGCGCCAAGATCGCTGTCGGATATCGATGCAGGCGAGTGAAATTTGATCGTTCGCGAAGGGAACCCTGCCCTGTCGCCGACGTTATCCGACGCCTCTTTTTGTGCATGTCGTTGTCCCAAATCGCTGCGCAGCCTCGGCCCAAGCCCGCGGGCATGCGTTTGGCATCAGTCATGGAGACGACCCGTTGAACGACAAGATGTTTCCCCGGTCGATCCGGCTGAAATTCGCCCCCGAGGATGAGCGCGTCGTCCGCAGCGCCTGGGAGGGCCTGGAATGTCTCGGCGACTGGCCGACTGGCCGCGGCCAGCGCTACAGGGCGGCCCTGCGCAGCTGTCGCGACGCGCTGGACGGCTGGACCCCGCCGGAAAAGGCGATGCGGGCGATGATCGACGCCGCGCGCGAAGCAAAACTCCTCCAATGACGGGGAACAAGACATGGCCGACTTGATGCTGCCCACGCCGATGCGGATCAAGGCACATGGCTCGGACACTATCCGCGACGTCACGACGGTCAAGGATGCCAGCGAAATCCTGATCGACTGGCCGCAGGCCAAGCGTGGTCCGTTTTATCAGGCGGCGCGCGAACAGGTCGAGGCAGCGATGGAAGACAAGGCAAGTGCCGCCCAGGCGCAGGAAGCGTTCGCTGCGCTCTGCAGCCACGCCGGCGTGATTGTGCGGTAAGAATGTGTTGGGGCCGATGGACCCACGGAAAGGGTCGCCTTGTACGACCGGGCGAGAGGTCTCGAACCCCAGACGAGGTTGCGCCGCCCGACGATAACAGGCCCTGCCTCTATTGCTTCGGCGGCTGGGGCGGCACTTCGCCAGGCTTGATCACCGGCGTCTTGCCTTCGTCGGGCGCCGGCGCGGCCATTCCTTGATCACCTGTGGGGGGCGGTTTCAGCACACCGCCGCAATCGCTGAGCTTCTCCGTCAGATTGCCGCTGTCGGGCTGCTGTTTTGCACCTTGCTCCGGCTGCGCACGGCATTTGTCGGCCTGCGGCACTGTGCTGTCGTTCTGCTGGTCGGTCTGGGCAGCCGCCGGCGCCGCCAGCGCCAGCATCAGGCCGCATGGTATGATGGCGAGAATTCTCATCCCGGGCCTCCTTTCCTGTGACGGCCGCCCGCGGCGGCCTTCCCTTCACAGGAACAACGCCCGTCGAGGAAAAAGGTTGGCCGCTTCCGCCCGGGTTGCGTTGCAACCAAACCCGTTCGCCGGCCGTTGCGCGTGCCGGAGGCGACCATGTTCGATGATTTTCAAAGTACGAAAATCGACACCGGCGACGCCGTCATATTCTCGCTGCGTGCCGGCAGCGGGCCGCCGCTGCTGTTGCTGCACGGCTTTCCGCAAACGCATCTGATGTGGCGCGACATTGCGCCCACGCTGGCCAGCCGGTTCAGCGTCGTCTGCGCCGATCTGCGCGGCTATGGGGGCAGTTCCTGTCCGGCGTCGGCTGCGGATCACGCGCCCTATGCCAAGCGCGCCATGGCCGCCGACATGGTGGCGCTGATGGCAAGGTTCAGTTTCTCAAGCTTCATGGTCGCCGGCCATGACCGCGGCGGCCGTGTCGCCTACCGGATGGCGCTCGATCATCCGGACCGCATCGACCGGCTTGCCGTGCTCGACATCGTGGCCACGGCCGATGCCTGGGATCGGGCCGACGACAGGCTGGCGCTGGGCTACTGGCCATGGTCGTTGCTGGCGCAGCCCGAGCCGTTGCCGGAAAAGGTCCTGGCAGGTGCCGCCGAGGCGATCGTCGACAATGCACTCAGCGGCTGGGGCTCATCGCCTTCGGTGTTTCCACCCGAGGTGCGGCGGGCCTACATCGATGCCTTGCGCGCGCCTTCCCACATCCATGCCATCTGCGAGGAATATCGGGCAGCGGCCACGCTCGACCGCGAGCATGACCGGTCGGATAAGGCCACCGGCCGGCGCATCCGCTGCCCGCTGCTGGCGCTGTGGAGCGGCCAGGGCGCACTCGCGGACTGGTATGCCGGTGAAGGCGGGCCGCTGGCGCTGTGGCGCGGCTGGGCCGATGACGTGCGCGGTCAGGCGATGCCGGGTGGACATTTCTTTCCCGAGGCGAACCCGGCACAGACCGCCGAGGCGCTGGCCGGCTTCTTCGGTGAAGCCGATCCGGACAGATCGTAGCGGGTGAAATGGCTGAATAGACCTCAAGGGCGGAAAGACGGCTCGCTGTCGGCAGCAGCGATTTCGGCGCCGAGTTGCGGAACGATGATCGATTCCAGCGGCGCCGTCAGCGACCAGCTGAGATGGCCCGGGCTCCGCTTCAGGACCGCCGAGCCGTTCAGCGACTGCGGAGCGACCCGTTGCAGCACGACGGTGCCGAAGCCCTTGCGCGTGCTTTCGTCCCGCCGCTCCCCTTGCTTCGGCATCGTCTCGTCCCAGGCGAGATGGATTTCCCGGTTTCCCGAAACACCATTGGCGATCTGCCAGGTGATCTCCAGCCGTCCGGCATCGCACGCCAGCGCGCCATATTTGGAAGAGTTGGTGCCGAGCTCATGAAAGGCCATGCCGAGATTTTGCACGGCGTTCGGCTGCAGGGTCAAAAGCGGTCCGGAGAGCGATACCTGTTCCTCGCGGCCGAATGGCTTGAGCTGCTCCTGGACGAGGTCGAAAAGGCTGGCACCCGCCCAATCCGAGTTCACCAGCAGGTCGTGCGACCGCGACAGCGCCATGATGCGGGAGCGGATCAGCTCTTCGAATTCGCGCGGATCGGTCGAGCGTTTGCTCGTCTCCCTGATCATCGAGAGGATCACCGCGAACTGGTTCTTGACGCGATGGTTCACCTCTCGCAGCAAATGCCGGATTCTGCGCTCGCTCTCCCTGGTCGCGGTGATGTCGCGGGCGATCTTCGAAGCACCGATGATCTCGCCTGTAATATTCCTGATTGGCGAGATGGTCAGCGACACGGCAATGAAGCTACCGTCCTTGCGTTGCCGGATCGTCTCATAGCTGGCCACCCGTTCGCCGTTGCGAACCCGGACGATAATGTCGGCCTCCTCATCCCTGAGATGATCGGGAACGAGCATCAGCATCGACCGGCCGATAGCCTCCTCGGCAGCGTAGCCGAACATGCGCTGCGCCGCCCCGTTCCAACTGGTGATGATACTGTTCAGATCCTTGCTGATGATGGCATCGAAGGACGAATCGATGATAGCCGCCAGCCGTGCGTCGGCGCTGACATTGGTCGACGCCTCAAGGCTCGCCAATTCCTTCAACGTCCCATCCCCTCCTTGCGCAGCCTTCTCGCCCATTGGACAGGTTCCACCAGCGCCAGCAATGCGCGGCGGTCCGATTTGGTTGCAATCGCCGCGCAAGATTCTGTTTCCGTCACCGGCTTGGCGGCGGTCTCCAACGACCGCGCCAAGACGAAGGAGCTGTGCTCGACGCCGGCCGCAGCCGTCCATCCCCGTCCACGACGCCCCGTTCGGTTGCGCCGCAAGTGCGCGGCAAGTTGGCTGTTGCGGAACTTCGGGCCGAAATGCGAGTTTCGCCTGACACGTCAGTTCACCTAACAGGTCAGTTCAAGGGAACCGCCATGCCGATGCGCAAAATTGCCTTGATGACGGTAGCGATCCTGCTTGCCGCGACCGGCCTCGCGGAGGCCCGGCCGGATACCCGCGCGATGAGCTGCGATCAGCTCCAGCAACTGATCCAGAGCCGCCGCGCCGTGGTGCTGACCACCGGCCCCAACACCTATGACCGCTATGTCAGGCAGTTCGGCAACGAATGCGACTGGCCCGAGGTGCCGATGTCGGCCTATGTCCCGACCCGTGACGGCGGCTGCCCGGTCTACCGCTGTGAGGAGCCTGTCAACAACTTCCCGAACTGATGCCAGCCACGCGCCTTTGCCGCAGCACTGCGTTGATCCCGGCGCGCGAACCGGCTACGGGTGTTAGGGCAATTGCATCTTCCCGCTTCGTCTAATGGTAGGACAGCGCCCTTTGAAGGCGTGAATCGTGGTTCGAGCCCATGAGCGGGAACCAGCAATTGATTTCAACAGATGCCTAGCCGGCAAGCCGCGCCTCGGTCTCCTCGGCGCCAAGTGCCTGCTCCACGGCCTCGGGGTTCTTCTTGATCACGGTGAGATAGGCGCGCACCGCGCTGTCGGGCGCTGACCTGCCCTGCTCCCAATCGCGCAAACGAGCAAGGCCGAAGCCGAACCGGGCTGCGAAGGCCTCTTGATTGAGGTGGAGGACTTTGCGAATTGCGCGGACATCGACCCGCTCCGGCACATGGATCACGGCCCAGTCGGTATCACCCTCAGCGAACGCGATGGCGTCGTCGAGACCGGCCCTGATCTTGTTGAACGCACTCTTGCTCATTTCGCTTTTCCCTTCTTTCCGTAGGTGTCGATCAAGATCTTCGTCAGTTTTGCGAGGTCATTGCACTCGGCCTTCGACAAATTGTCCTTCTCGCCCTTGCCGAACACGGTCAGGAGGAACACTGGAATATCCTCACCGCCGAACACGGTCACGATTCGATAGCCGCCGCTCTTGCCATGCCCGCGACCGGCAACACGGAATTTCCGACAGCCGCCTGTGCCCTTCATCACCTTGCCGTACCGAGGCTCGTCTCCGAGAAGTTCGACAACCTCTGTCCGCTCCTCCTCGGACATGCCGGCGGCGTGGCCGGCGGAAAGGTATGCTGGCGTTTCGACGACTGTGTGCATGGCCAATACTACGGAATTTCCGTAAAAGGGCAAGTCAAACTACGGACGTCCCGTAGTTTTCCCTTCGGATTTCGGGCTTGCGCGCGAGAGGCACAGTGGTCAATGTGCTCATTGCCAACATGCCGTCGCGGCAGGTACCGCCAAGAAAGCTCTCCCTGAAACCATTTCGCAGACCCTGCGTTGACGACCGCACCCGTCAGACACAGGAGATATCCCATGACCGTCAGTTGCCGCATATCGATCGACAACCGACCTGCCACCGATGCAATTTTCCAGGCGGTTCCACGGATCGGGGAAAGCGTTTCGCTGTCGATCGATGGAAATACACAGGATCTGCGGGTGTCCCGCGTCGTGCATGTGACCAACGGTTCGCTGGAAGGTGCAACGATCGTCGTCGAAGTGACGACCAACATTCTATAGAGGCAACAGCAAGCCGCGTGCCGGCATATCAGCCAGCACGTTGCTGGTCGCGATCAGCGCGGCTGCAGTTAATCCTTGCCGCCTTCGGCAATCCCGTCGCCGGCGGTGGGCAGGATTCCAAAATCCCGCGACTTCAACCCGTGCTCCGCGGTCAGGAATCCATCCGAGGTCAAACCGCGCCGCAGCAGTTCCCTAACCGCGGCCGAGCGGCTCGGCATGCGCTTGTCGTAGCGCCAATTCTCCAACGCCGCCAACTCATCGGACGTCAGCATGATTTGCAACCGTTCGGGACGTTCCAGTTCAGCCATGGCGTTTCCTCGCTCAGGACCTAGAATGAGTTGAATTAGTATTTACCTCATAATTAGGAACGCACTCATAGTCCGTCAAGAGCCACTGGTGGGTGAACGGCGCATCGTGCACATAGTGAGATAAAGACGCCGAACGGGCATTCCTGTAATTATACTAACTATTTGATTTTACAAGAAAATTTCGTAGATTTTCCTTGCCGCGAGTCGACGCTCGGCGCATACTCCCAGGAACAGAAAACCGATCCCCTTCGGGAGGTTTCGAATGCGGTATGATTATTCGACGCGCCTGCGCGATGACGTCACGTCAGCGGTTCTGGTGGCGTTTGAGAAGAACGGCATCATCAACATCACGGCGGTGGCGGAACGGGTGAGGGTCCGGAATCTGGCCGAGAACGTCGCCCTTGAGGACATTGAACATCTGGTCCTGCAGGCGGCGCAACTCGTTGGCGTGGCAGTCGAATTCGACTGCGTGGCCGGCCTGTTCGCGGATGGCGTCGCTGACGAGGATGGCGAGCGCGCGAGTTCTCCGCTCGATCTGCCCCGCCCAGCTTCGATCCAATAAGGCAATTTCCGGAACGGTCTTCCACCCGAAGACCGCATGTTTCGGAAAACTCACGCCAGAGTGATTGGCACCGACGAAACCTTGGGCTGCCAAATGCGTTTATGGCTTCAGCCCAGTCGAGGTTTCCAATGCAAACTGCATGGTTTTCCAAACCGGTGGCGGTGTCGGTCGGAGTCGCCGGTTCCATCTACTATCTGTCCAATACGCAGCAAGCCATTGAATTGCTCACGACACATTGGCGTGACCCCGGCAGCCCAAAACATCAAACCGCGTTGCGCGCCTGCCGCCGGGCGACGAGCGGCGATGTTGCCCCCGATATCGCCAGGTCGGCGCTTGTCGAGGCCGCACGTGAAGCCCACATCCTTGTCGAGTAGGCCGCGTCGATTAGATCGGCCAAAGTCGGTGCGGCTGCTATAGTCGCGGCATCCCCCTCCTGGAGACCCCATCATGACCCTGAAGACACGCAAGCTCGGCAGCCAGGGGCTGCAAGTCTCGGCCATCGGCCTCGGCTGCATGGGCATGAGCCAGTCCTACGGTCCGGCCGATGAGTCCGAATCCATCGCCACGCTGCACCGCGCCATCGAACTCGGCTGCACTTTCCTCGACACCGCCGAGGTCTATGGTCCTTTCACCAACGAGGCGCTGCTCGGCCGGGCTTTGAAGGGAAAGCGCGACCAGGTGACGATCGCCACCAAATTCGGCTTCCGCATCGAAAACGGCAAGCAGGTCGGAACCGATAGCCGGCCCGGGCACATTCGTGAGGCCGTGGAAGCCTCGCTCGGCCGGCTCGCCACTGACCATATCGACCTCATCTACCAGCACCGCGTCGACCCGGCAGTGCCGATGGAGGATGTCGCGGGCGCCGTCGGCGAACTTGTCGCCGAGGGAAAGGTGCGCTTCTTCGGCCTGTCGGAGGCGGGTGCGGCCAACATCCGCCGGGCGCATGCCGTGCATCCGGTGTCGGCGGTGCAGAGCGAATACTCGCTGTGGGAGCGCAATCTCGAGCCGGAGATCATCCCGCTGCTCAGGCAACTCGGCATCGGCCTTGTGCCGTTTTCGCCGCTCGGCCGCGGTTTTCTTACCGGCGAGGTCAAGCGCGCGGAGGACTATGCCGAAGGCGACTACCGCCGCAACGACCCGCGCTATCAGGGGCAAAACTACGACGCCAATGTCGAGGCGGCGGCCAAGGTGCGCGACGTCGCGACTGCTCGGGGCGTCAAGCCCGGCCAGATCGCGTTGGCCTGGCTGCTGCAGAAGGGCAGCGGCTTTGGCATCGACATCGTGCCGATCCCCGGCACCAAGCGGATCAGATATCTGGAGGAGAACGTCGCCGCCGCATCGCTGAAACTCAACGCCTCCGAAATGGCCGCGCTCGACGACGCCCTGGCGCCCGGAAAAATCGCTGGCCCACGCTACACCGAGCGGGGCATGGCGATGGTCGATCGGTAGAGCGGCGTCGGCCCTCTTCGCTTTTTGCGGTGCTGGCGGAGCCAGCCTGAACGCCGCCGGCATCGCTCCGGTGTTCGACGCGAGGGTTCACTTGACATGTTCGGCGGGCGACTGCGTCAAGCGGCGCCATCCAGCACAATCGACAGGAGGCGGAGAGGCCCGCTTCCGCCTCATCGTTCTTCAAGCAGTCGTTCAGCCCGGCTCCACATCGTGCGCGATGTTCGCCAGCCGGGCATCGGCCTTCAGTGCATAAACGCTCCTCGCAGCCACGCGAAGAAACCGGATCTTCCAGACATTGCCGCGCGGACACGGGATGCGGCCCATCGTGCCGTCATCGTGGCGCCTACATGGCAATGGCAGACGATCCCGTGGAGCTGCCAATCGGTCAGCTCGAAGAAGCGCTTGGCCTCACCGTAGGTATCCTCCTTCAAGCCCAGCGCGCGAAACACCGGATCTTCGAAAGCAATTGTGATCGGTGATCCCGCGGAACGCATTCTTTCGCGCGTCTCCACGGATTGGTGCTCGGTCCCCGTCAGCGCCCCTAGGACCCTGTTGGGATTTTGCTCCAGAAGCTGCGCCCAGCGTTCGAGGCGTTCGCCTCGGGTCGCGAGAAGATGGGTTGCCTCGGCGTGGACGTCGGCAACGGCATTCAGTTGGTCAACGGTTTGATGCTTCACGGACGCCTCCTATTCAGCGGCTGAATTCGGTTCAGCCTTGAATGGAATTATGGCGCCCGGTGAGGTCGGCAAGACCCGGAGATGTGCGGTACGGCGATTCATTTGGGCGGCGTGGCTCCTTTCCGCTACGCTGCTCGCGATCCCGCGTCCCGGTCGCAATCGAAACCGCGGCGGAACCAATCCGCAAGCCCGACCGTTCTGCCCGCATCAGCCCTGGTCGAGACGCTTTCAAGTACGCGTGAGACTAAGATCGCTCGATGACTTTCTGACTGAGGACACCTGGATGTCGGTTGGTCGACATCCCGCCAGATGTCGACCAACCACCAAGCGCCCATGCAGGAGTTACTTCATGGCCATTCTGCCTAACCCCGACCCAATGCCTGTTCCAACACCCACGCCGCCGCCGGTTCCCGAACCGAAGCCCATGCGCGAGCCGGATCCGGACGGTCTTCCCGATGAAGAGCCGGTCCCCAATCCGGATGAGAACGACCGGCCGCCCAAGCACACGGGTCATGGGTCGGACCTCTGGCAATCGTCGTGATCATCACGCGGGTATCCGGCATCTTGCCGCAAGCGGTTCACCATCCGGCGGCAGCGCGCCGTCGGGAACGAGGCCGGTTCACTTGGCGCTGTCCGACTTTTTGTTGAAGATCGTGAGCAGGTCCACCGGCAGCGGGAACACCACCGTCGACGAGCGCTCGCCGGCGATGTCGTGCAACGCCTCGAAATAGCGCAACTGCATGGCCTGCGGCTCGGCCGCCAACATCTTGCCGGCCTCGACCAGCTTTGCCGCCGCCTGCTGCTCGCCATCGGCATTGATCACCTTGGCGCGCCGCAGCCTTTCGGCCTCGGCCTGCTTGGCGATGGCGCGTATCATACTCTCGTTGAGATCGACATGCTTGATCTCGACGTTGGAGACCTTGATGCCCCAGGCATCGGTCCGCTGGTCCAGGATCTCCTGGATGTCGCTGTTCAGCTTGTCGCGCTCGGCCAGCATCTCATCGAGTTCGTGCTTGCCGAGCACCGAGCGCAATGTGGTTTGCGCAAGCTGGTTGGTAGCGGTCATGAAGTCCTCGACCTGGATGATTGCCCGCTCGGCATCGACGATGCGGAAATAGAGCACGGCATTGACCTTCACCGAGACGTTGTCGCGCGAGATCACGTCCTGTGGCGGCACGTCCTGCACCACCACGCGCAGGTCGACCCGCACCATCTGCTGGACGAAGGGAACGAGGAGGATGAGGCCGGGGCCCTTCACCCCGGTGAAGCGGCCGAGCGTGAAGACCACGCCGCGCTCATATTCCCGCAGGATGCGAATGGCCGCGGACAGGAACATCAGCACGAGGAGTGCGAGTATCAGATAGGCCACGTAACCGATAATCATTGCCTTGCTCCATTGTTCCTGCGCCGGACCGTCAGCATGAGACCGCTGACATCGGCCACCTCGACGCTGTCGCCAGGGGCGAGCGGTTCGTCGCCTTTCGCCCGCCAGCGCTCACCCTGGGCCAGCACATGGCCCTCGCTTCCCGACCAGTCGAGGATCTCGGCCGGCAGTCCGTGCATGGCCTGCGCGCCGACACGCGGCAGGCGCTTGCGTGCCGCCCACAGATAGCTGCCGGCCAGCAGCGCCAGGCCAAGCGTCAGCGCTGCGGCGGTGCCGATGACTGCCCATGACATCTCGAAGCCGGGACCCTCGACCTTGAGCAGCATGGCGGCGCCGAGCAGGAAGGCGGCCACGCCGCCAAGCCCAAGCACCACCGTCGGATTGAAGGCCTCGATGACGAGGAAGGCGATGCCAAGCAGCATCAGGGCAAGGCCGGCATAGCTGATCGGCAACAGGTTGAGCGCATAAAGCCCGAGCAGAAGGCAGATGGTGCCGATCACGCCGGGTGCCACCGCGCCGGGACTGGTGAACTCGAAGACGAGGCCGTAGAAGCCGGCCAGCATCAGGATGACGGCGATGTTGGGATCGGTGATGACGGCGAGAAGCCGGATCAGCCAGCCGGGCTCCAGCGTCTCGACCGGGAGGTCCTTTGTCGCCAACGCCCGTTTCTTGCCGGCCGCCTCGACCATGCGGCCGTTGGCAAGCTGCAGCAGTTCGGCCGTGTCGTGGGCGACGAGGTCGACGACATGTGCCTGAAGTGCCGCGTCGGCGGAGAGGCTGGCCGCCTCGCGCACGGCCTTTTCCCCCCAGTCGGCATTGCGCCCGCGCAGTTCGGCCAGCGAACGGATCAAGGCGACCGCGTCGTTCGTCACCTTGCTCATCATCGCGTCGCCCGCCGGCGACCCGGTGGCGTTCTTCTGGTCGCCCTTATCCTGGTCGCCGCCACCGGGCAGAGACGGCAGACCGCCAAGCTCGACCGGTGTGGCGGCGCCCAGGTTAGTGCCGGGCGCCATCGCCGCGACATGGGTCGCATAAAGAATATAGGTTCCGGCACTTGCCGCATGCGCGCCGGCCGGGGCGACATAGCCGATGACGGGAACGGGCGAGGCAAGGATATCGGCAATCATCTCGCGCATCGAGGTGACCAGCCCGCCTGGTGTGTCGATCTCGAGGATGAGAACCTCGGCGTGCCGCTCGGCGGCCTCGGCCAATGCCTCCTTGAGCTGCCTCGCGCTCGCCGGACCGATGGCGCCGTCCATCTCGACGCGCAACGCCAGCTTCTGCGTCGCCTCTCCGGTTGCGGAAGAGGGACTGGCGACCGCGGCGGCCATGAGGGCCGCGGCAAGAACCGCCATCCGCGCGAGGTTCACGCTCTAAACTCCCTGGGCAGGATACCGGACCCGATCCCACCGAACTCCCTGGCGCGGTCGCAGGATTGCAAGCCGACAACCCGGCTCCGCGGGCCGGACGGCAAAAGCATGGGGCGCATTTTCAAATCCGGAGGAGCCCGCCGCTCGCGCGCCGGACCCCCACCCTTTACCGGTCACGCATGCGCGTGCGGATGACGGAAGTCCCAGACGGCCCAACCTGATACGGCAACCACCAGCACGCCGAGAACGACGTGGGTGGCCATCGCGTGGCTGTTCGCCATGAAGCCGAGCAGCCAGGGCGAAACGATCAGCCAGACCCCGAGAACGACACTAACCCATTCCTCCCACTCGGCGAACGCGGCAAGCGCCGCCAACGCCATGACGCCCAGCACGACGCCAACAATCCAGGCGTTCCATGCGGGAGCGGTCGCAGCAGCGAAGCCGATTATCCAAGGTGAGATGAACAGGCAGATGGCAAGGACCAGATTGAGCCAGTCCTGGCCCTTCTTTCCTTCCATGAGCGTAATAGCCATGACAACCTCCACAGATGAAGCTTGACCAAAGCGTAAAATTCGCGTGCAAATGCACGCTTAGTTATTGATGTAACTACGCTTCACATGGCCTTCAAGGCCCTGCGCCAATCCACTCCCGAACGGATCAACGCGCCGCATGCCTTGCCAGTGCGTGCTCGATCAGCACGTCGATGGTCTGGCTGTAGCCGATGCCTGATGCCGCCAGCGCCTTGGCATACATGGAGATGTCGGTGAAGCCTGGAATGGTGTTGACCTCGTTGACCAGCAGGCTGCCGTCCGCGCGCAGGAAGAAGTCGACGCGCGCCATCGCCTCGCAACCGAGCGCCTGAAAGGCCTGTCGCGCCATCTCCCTCGCTCTTTCGGCGACCGCGGCCGGGACATCGGCGGGCACCTTGACCACCGCGCCGTCGGCATCGAGATATTTGGCTTCATAGGTGTAGAAGCCATGCTTGCCGGCCGGAATGATCTCGCCGGGCAGCGACACCGTCAGCGTGCCGTCGGCCCGCTCCAGCACCGAGAACTCGATCTCGCGGCCTTCGACGAACTCCTCCACCAAAACCTTGCTGTCATGCCGGAAAGCCGCCTCGACGGCCGTGGTGAAGCCGGAGCTGTCGATCGCTTTGCTGACCCCGAAGGACGAGCCCTGGCGCGCCGGCTTGACGAACACCGGCAGGCCGAGCTTCGCCGAGACATCTTCGAAGGTCACGTGCTCACCGCGCCGCAAGGTCAGCGAGCGGGCGACCGCCAGCCCGGCCTCGCGCATCAGCCGCTTGGCAATCTCCTTGTCCATGGCCGCGGCCGAAGCTAGGATGCCGCAGCCGACATAGGCGACATCGGCAACCTCGGCATAACCCTGGACCGACCCGTCCTCGCCGAACGGTCCATGCAGCACGGGAAAGACGACATCGACCGGCGGCAGGTTCGGCTGCGTTCCATCCGGCGACACGGCGACCAGCCTGCCCTTGCCGCCGGGCAGCAGGGCGACCTCGATGCCGTCCTCGGATGCCGGCGCCCCTGCCCCGTCGCCGGCGGCCGACTGTTGCAGCAGCCATCTGCCGCTGCGGGAAATGGCGATCGGCACGATGTCGTAGCGCATCCGGTCGATCGCCTTCAGCACATTGGCCGCCGAGAGGCGCGACACGTCATGCTCGGCCGAACGCCCGCCATAGAGGATGGCAACCCTTGTCTTAGCGGTCATGGAAATTCCTCAACTCTCAAGCGATCAGATTTCGACTGAAATGCCGCGATTGGCGAAAAAGCGGTCGAACTCGGCTGGCGCCAACACTGCGTTTGCCTGTGTGGCGTTGGTATGGCCGGACGGATTGTGGAAGCGGAAACCCTGGCGGAGGCCGCCGTGACCAGCACCAGATGACCGCCCTTCGATGGCGGCTCGCGCTCGGGCCAGCGGATAGAGCTGCTGACCGACGCGATGAAGAAGCGAGACCGCTCGAGAATTGCCGGTACGTCCGCTGTCGCGACACTGGTCATCACCTTGGCCTGCAGGCCGAAGCTTTCTTTCACGAAGCTGACGAAGGGCGCGTAGATCAGCCCCTTGATCGATCTCTCGGTGACGACATAGCCGCCATTTAGAAGGTGATCTTCACCGAAGCGGCACTGCGCGTGTGCGGGCCGTGGTGGACGGCCTCGATGTTGTTGCCGTCCGGGTCAAGCAGGAAGGCGGCGTAATAGCCGGGATGATAGGGCCGCTCACCTGGCGCGCCATTGTCCTTGCCGCCGCCGGCGAGCCCGGCCTTGTAGAAGGCCTCGACCATGGCATGGTCCTTTGCTTGGAAGGCAAGATGATGGCGGCCGGTGAGTTTGCCCAACGCCGCCGGGCTGTCGGCGCTCGAGATGAACAACTCGTCGGCCCAGAAATAACCGTCGCCAACACCACCGATCGGGATGTCGAGCACCCGCAGGACAGCTTCGTAGAAACGCCGGCTGGCTGGGAGATCCCTGACCACCAGCTGGATATGGTCGATGAGCCGGCCGCGATGCAATTCCTGGGTTTCCATGCAAATTCCTCCTCGCAGGGCACGAATCTAGGTTCGGACGGCGCCGCGTCAACGCGGATGCAAATCCGGCCGATCGCCCCGGCCCATCCTTCAAACAAAGAGCCCGCCGGAAGGGGAATCCGACGGGCCTTTGGAAAGCCGATATAGGAGCTTTCAGGTGTCTGCGGGGGTCAGACAATGGTGAGAACTCCATTTTGCAACAGAAGTTCCACCGGGACGAAAAAAGGTCGCCAGCGAGTTGTCGTTACGAGCCGGACGATGCGTCAGGCGGTCAAAATCCGTTCAGCCTGGAACTTTTTGTCCGGCGCCAGGTTTTGTGGCGCGGCTGGAGGAACTGGAATTGGATGGTTTTCAACGGCTCGAAGCGCTCGTCGACAGGGCTGGTGCCGACGATGTCGGAGAAGCAAACGCTTTGCTGCGTCGGTTCAAGGGCAGGACGGACGAGATCGATACCGCGATCGACGAATTCATACTGGATTTCATGACGCTGGTCTTCGTCGTCGAAACCGGCGAGGAAGGCTTTGAAAAGCCGACCCGCAAGCTGGCCGGCACCAGCCTTTTGAAGCTCAAGCACCTGGTCAACGTGCCGGCATAGGAACCACGCGGGGATCCGGCGCGGAAGCCTATTCCTTCAGGATGGCCGCCAGCCGCGGGACACCCTCGCTCACCGCACGCCGGTCGGCGAGCGTGAAGGACAGCCGCAGCGTGTTGCGCCCGGTGCCGTCGGCATAAAAGGCGCTGCCAGGCACGAAGGCGACGCGCGCCTCTTTCACCGCCCGCGCCAGCAGCGCGGTGGCGTCGGACCCTTCCGGCAGCGTCACCCAGACGAACATGCCGCCTTCCGGGCGGTTCCAGCTCACGCCGTCGGGCATGTGCGCTTCCAGTGCCGCGAGCAGGCCATCGCGGCGCTCGCGATAGGCGCCGATGAGTTTTTCGACCTGAGCGTCGAACACCGCCTCGGCGACGCGGTGCATCACCACCTGGTTGATCGATGGGCTGTGCAGATCGGAGGCCTGCTTCATCAGCACCAGCTTCTCGACGATATGGCGCGGCGCGCACACCCAGCCGACACGCATGCCCGGCGACAGGATCTTCGAGAACGAGCCGCAATAGAGCGTGCGCGCCTTGTCGATGCCGCCGGATCGGGCGCAGTCGAGCGCCAGGATCGGCGGCACGCCTTCGCCGTCATAGCGCAGTGCGCGATAGGCGGCATCCTCGATGACGGCGATGTCGAGTTCGCCGGCAAGGTCGAGCACCGCTTCGCGCTGCCTTCGGTCCAGCGTGTTGCCGGTCGGGTTGGCGAAATCCGGCACCAGGTAAGCGAACTTGACTTTGCCCCCATTCGGGGCAGCCGCCGCTCGATAGGCATCGGGCGTCATGTTGCCGCCGGCCGGGGTCAGCCGGTCGTAGCGCGGCTCATAGGCGTTGAATGCCTGCAGCGCGCCTAGATAGGTCGGCCAGGTGACCAGCGCGGTATCGCCCGGCGACAGGAACAGTTTGCCGAGATAGTCCAGCGCCTGCTGCGAGCCGGAGGTGATGAAGATGTTGGCTTCGTCGCAGGCGACGCCGAGCTTGCCCATCTGCCCGGCCAGCCAGCGCCGCAACGGCAGATAGCCTTCCGAGACCTGGTACTGCAGCGCCGCACTCGCCTCCGCGCCGCCCAGCACATCGGCATAGGCGTCGCGGATGGCTTCGGCCGGAAACAGAGTCGGATCGGGAATGCCGCCGGCAAACGAGATGATGTCGGGCTGGTCGAGCAGCTTCAAGAGTTCGCGGATTTCGGACGCTTTCATGCGCGACGAGCGCGAAGCCAACAGGTTCATAAGGGTCAAGTCACGCCTCCCGCGACAATTCTATTTAGGTCAACCTAGCTGACCTATATCTGCTTTATCGGGCAATTTGAATAGAGCCTGAAAGCCTTCCGCTATACGCCAGTCGCCGCCGGGGGGACGGACTGGGTGAGGTGATGCTACAGCAAGCCCGGTGAGCCAACGAGAACCGCCTCATTCCTGCGCACCCCCCTCTGTCCTGCCGACATCGAACTGTGGAGCCCCTCAATCCCCGTCCGCGGGCTTGGCCTTGCCGCACTGCGCCAGCACCTTGGCAATGGCGGCGATCGAGCCCTTCAGCGCAAAACTGCTCTCGCCATATTTGGCGGCACTGACCGACACATCGCCTTTCCCGCGCATCAGGTCCAGCAACGGATCGGCTTTCGCCAGATCGATCACGAAGTAGTTGTACATGGCCTCCAGCTGCAGCGTTTTCGTCACCACCTTGCCGTCGGCCTTGAACTCGAACGAACCGCTGATGCCTGGCTCCAACTGCTGACCGGTGGCGCCCAGATCATAGCTCAGCACCGGCGTTTCGAAACAGGTCAGCATCAGATGTGCGTCGCCTTTCGGTCCGCCGCAGACCGAGGCGGTCAGCACGCTGCCGCCCTCGTCCTCCTCCATCCTGGCGGCCCAGCCGTTGCACGACGCGGCAAACGCCGGCTGCGCGGCCTGCAAGACCGCAATGGCAACGGCAATGATGAGATATCTCATGACTTTCCCCTCCGGCATTTGCAGCCGCACCTGTCGGCATCCTATAGGAAAAGCTCGCCCGGTGGCATTGCCCGTCGCGGCGACCGGTTTTGGTTCTCGCGGAGAGCGGTGTTGAGAGTTTTTGTCCGTCTGGGTCTGTCGATCACCGCGCTTGTAGCCTTGCCGCTCGCCGCCCATGCCGATTGGAAGCCGGTCGAGAAAGTCGAGACATACGCCATATCGGGCCAGTCCGGGCCGGAGCTCTATCGCTCGATCGGCGAAAACGGCCCCAAGCTCGGCATCACCCGCGCCATCGCCCACACCAATTTCAAGCTGACCTGGACCCGGGATTATCAAGCACGGGCCGGCGCCTGCGTGCTGGCCACAGCGCGGCCGAAACTCATCATCACCTACACCTTGCCAAGCCCCTCGGCGCCGCTGCCGCCGGCGATCCAGAAGAACTGGGAGGTGTTCATCGCCGGCGTCAGCGCGCATGAGAAGGTGCATGGCGCTGAGATCGTCGACATGGTGCTCAAGATCGAGGCCGCGACCGTCGGTCTCAGCGTTGCCGACGATCCCAAATGCAGCAAGATCCGCACCGAGATGACCAAGCGCCTGTCCGACCTGTCACAGGCGCAGCGGCAGGCGAGCCGCGATTTCGACCGCGTCGAACTCGGCCAGGGCGGCAATCTGCAGAAGCTTATCCTTGCCCTGGTGAATGGCGGCTGACGATACCGTCGCCTTGCTCGGCATCCTGACTGACGCCGACCAGCAGGAGTGCCTGCGGATTGAATCCCTGGCCTAGCTAGCTCCGCCAAGCCGCCAGATCGGCCAGGATCTGCGCCTTCAGCGAAGCGTCGGCGTAGCTCGCGTGCACCGACGTTTTGGCGAGCTGGCGGATGGTTTCATCGTCCCAGGCGAAGGCCTCGGCGCAGGCGGCATAGGATGCTTCGAGGGTGGTATCGAGCAGTGTCGGATCATCGGTGTTGATCGACACAAGGACGCCGGCCTTGCGCAGAGCGTCGAGCGGATGTTCGGCAAGTGAGGGATACACGCCGAGCGCCACGTTGGAGATCGGACAGACGCCTAAGGGAATCTGCCTCCGTGCCAGCAAGTCGACAAGCCCGGGGTCCTCGATCGCCCGCACGCCGTGGTCGATGCGGTCGGCGCCCAGCAGTTCGATCGCGTCGCGAACACCTTCCGGGCCGCTCGACTCGCCCGCATGAACGGTGCGCCGCAGGCCCGCCGCGCCAGCACGGCGAAACGCTTCGGCGAAGCGCGGCCCGGTGCGCCCGGCAGCCGCCTCGTTCCCGTCGATCGACAAGGCGACGACGCGCTTGTGCCTGATTTCGCTCAACAATTCGACGAGTTCGATCGCTTCCGCCGCCGACTGGGTACGAAGCAGGCTTACGCACAGTCCGACCGGCGGGTGCCCGTCCTGTTCTGCGGCCGAGAAACCCGCGTCGAATGCATCGATCATGCCGGGGATATTCCTATGCCAATGCGGCCAGTGCGTAGGGTTGACGATGACGTCTGCATAACGCACGCCGCTTCGACCCATGCGCTGTGCAAACTTGTAGGCCGTGGTGGCGAGTTGCTCGCGCGTCCGGAACGTCCCGCACAACCAGTCGAGCATTTCGAGGAAGCTCCTGAGATCATGGGCTTCGAAGAGCCTGTCGCGCGGCGCGCGCAGCGGAATGCCGGCCTCCTCGCAATTCCTGATTACATCATCGGCCTCGAAGCAGCCCTCGACGTGGATGTGCACTTCGGCTTTCGGCAGCCCGATATAGTCGGTCAATGACGCCTCCCCTATTTCAAGCGTCATCAGATCATGAAACGGCCGGTCGCCATTTCAAGAAATGATTGAAAGAATTGCGCGCGGCGCGCCGGATTGACGGCGCTTCTCGGAGCAAGCCTACCGCGTCTCGGCGCTCGCCCTCAGCTCCGCACGCTTCTCGTCCGAGACGACAGCCAGATCCAGCACCTTCTGCAATTCGGCCGCATGGTGGAATGATGGTTCAGCCTGCACGCCGGTTCGCACCGCGTCAGTGAAACGCTGGTAATTGGTCGGCACCGTGCCGGCGTCGAGCTCTACCCATTTGGCATTCTCGACATTCTCGCCGACGCAGGCCTTGAGCGCCGAGCCGTCGAGATTGTGCACCACCTCGATGCCGCCTCTTTCGCCATAGATGCGCAGGCGGAGCTCGTTGAGATGGCCGGTCGCCCAGCGGCTGGCATGCACCACGCCGAAGGCACCATTGGAAAAATCCAGCGTCATGGCGAAGCTGTCATTGGCGTCGAGCCCGTAGTCGCCGATGCGGTTGCCAGGTGCCTTGTCGAAGCTACGCAGCCGGCAGAAGACATGGTCGATGTCGAGCGCCGCACCATAGCTGGCGAAATCCAGGATGTGGATGCCGACATCGCCAAGCACGCCATTCGAGCCGTGGCCGCGCGACAGGCGCCAGAGCCATTTCGGATCGGTGCGCCAGTCGCCCCAGAATTTCGACACCAGCCAGCTTTGCAGATAGGACGCCTCGACATGCCTGACCGTGCCGATTTCGCCCGCCTGCACCATCTGGCGGGCCTTCTGCAGCGCAGCGACATTGCGATAGGTGAGGTTCACCATGTTGACGATGCCGGCGGCCTTGGCGGCCTCGGCCATCTCGGTGGCCCTGCCGAAATTCTCAGCCAGCGGCTTTTCGCACAGCACCGGCTTTCCGGCGGCGATCAGCGCCATGGTGGTCGGATGATGGATGCGGTCCGGCGTGACGTTGGCCACCGCGTCGAACTCACCCCATGCCAGCGCCTCCTCCAGCGAGATGAAGCGGTTTGGAATGCTGAAACTATCGGCGAATTCGCCGACGCGCGCCGGATCGACATCGACGGCACCGACGATGTCGACGCCCTCGATGGCGCTGAAGCGGCGCGCATGTTCCTGCGCCATCCAGCCGGTGCCGAGTATCAAAAGCCGCATTTATTGCTCCTTGGAGATATCGGAATCCCCCGTCCGATCGACGCCCTCAAATAGCGCGGATGATACCGCCGTCGACCCGGATGTTCTGGCCGGTGATGTAGCCGGCGCCTTCGGACGCCAGGAAGGCGATGGTCGCGGCGATCTCTTCGGAAGTTCCATAGCGCTGCATCGGCACGCTGTCACGACGCTCCTCGGTGGCCGGCAGGCTGTCGATCCATCCGGGCAGCACGTTGTTCATGCGCACATTGTCTGATGCATAAGTGTTGGCGAAGATCTTGGTGTAGGCGGCAAGACCGGCGCGGAACACGGCGGAAGTCGGGAACATCGGGCTCGGCTCGACCACCCAGGCCGTCGAGATGTTGATGATGGCGCCGCCCTTCTGCTTGACCATCTGCGGCGCCACGATGCGCACCGGCCTGATGACGTTCAGGAGATAGACGTCCATGCCGGTGTGCCACTGCTCGTCTGTGATCTCGAGGATCGGCGCACGCGGTCCGTGGCCGCCGCTGTTGACCAGCACGTCGATGCGGCCATAGCGGTCCAGCGTCAGGTCGACCAGGCGCTGCAGATCGTCGTTCGACTGGTTGGAGCCGGTGACGCCGAGCCCACCAAGCTCCTTGGCAAGCGCCTCGCCCTTACCCGAGGAGGACAGGATGGCGATCTTGAAACCGTCCGTAGCCAGCCGCTTCGCCGCCGCTGCACCCATGCCGCTGCCGCCGGCCACGACCACGGCAACTTTCTCTACACTCATTGGATTTTCCTTCTCGGGATTGGCGGGCGCGAAGCTTGGCAGTTCGCGGTGTATAGCCGGTTTCATCAGGCAGTTCGAACCAGAAAGGCTGAACCAATATGCAGAAAAACGCGAGCTCGCTGCGACTTTAGGGATCGACAGGCAGCAAGGCGTCGGGCTTCACATTGGCAATCGAGGCATAGGTGTGTGTTTCCCGGACACCGGGCAGCGGCAGGATCACCCGCTGCAGGAAATCCTGGAACACTGCCATGTCGGCGATGCGAGCCTTGACCAGATAGTCGAAACCGCCGACGACCATATGGCACTCGATGATCTCGGGCGCCCGCAGAACAGCCTCCGCGAAGCGGTCGAAGACATGCGGCGCCGTGTGGTCGAGCCGCACCTCGATGAAGACGACCTGTGCCCGTCCGATCCGGGCCGGGTCGAGAACGGCCCGCACTGCGCGGATGAACCCTTCAGCGAACAGCCGCTTGACGCGCTGCGCCGCCCCGGTCGGCGACAGGCCGACCCGCCGTGCCAGATCGAGAGTCGTGCGGCGACCATCCTCCTGCAGCAAACGCAGCAGCGAGCGGTCGATACGGTCGAGGTCTTCCATTTCGGGATTCACGCTTTTGAGCCAGAAGAAGCGTGATAGTCACGCCAATATTGCAAAAACAGCATATTTCATCACGCTCCCGGATCGCAATACCGTTGTCGTGCAACAGACAACGAATGCGGATCCCATGAAATCAGCGATATCAACCTCCCGCAGCGCCCAGGCCAAGGGCGACACGCCCGTGCTCATCCTGAGCGAGGCCGAGATAAAAACAAGCATCGACCTGCGCCAGCTTCTCGACGCGCTCGCCGGCGGCTTCAAGGCGCTGTCCGGTGGCAAGGTGGTCAGTCCGGCACGGCCGCAGCTCGATATTCCGCAGGCCGGCTATTCGCTGGCCATGCCAGCCTGGACGGCGGGCATGCATCTGACGGTGAAGATCGTCAACGTCTTCGAGGGCAACATCGCCAAAGGCATCCCCAGCCACCTCGCCACCATCCATCTGTTCGATCCGGATACCGGCATGCCTGTCTGTGTCATGGACGGCACTTATATCACCGCCGTACGCACCTCCGGCTCGGCCGTGCTTTCGGTACGCGAGCTCGCCCGCCGCGACGCCAGGGTCGCAACGGTGGTCGGCGCCGGTGTACAGGCCGGCCAGCACTTGCATCTTCTGCCACTGGCGCGCGACTTCACCGAGATCCGCGTCGTCTCGAAGGAGTTTTCGGATGCGCAGGCGCTCGCCGCCCAGCATCCCGGCGTCGTCGCCATCAACGATGTCGAGGCTGCGGTGCGCTCGTCTGATGTCGTCTGCCTGGCAACGCATTCCTACGAGCCGGTGATCTCAGCCGACTGGGTACGGCCCGGCACCCATGTCTCGTCGGTAGGCGTTGCCCCGCCCGGGGGCGAACTCCCGGTCGAGCTTATCGGCCGGGCCAGCTTGTTCGTCGAGACCAGGGAGGCCTTTGCCCCGACGCCGGTCGGCTCCTGCGAACTCGCTGGCCTCGATCCACAAACCGGAACCGAGCTCGGCGCAATGCTGCTCGGGCTGCGACCGGGGCGGGTCAGCGCCGACCAGGTCACCGTCTACAAGGCCATGGGCGTCGCCATGGAGGACATGGTTGCGGCCGACCTCGCCTATCGCGAGGCGGTTCGGCGGGGAATAGGGCGGGTTGTTGCGCTGTAGTGGAGCCGCTTGATTGTTGAAGCCAGCGCCGCCCCTCATTGCCCTGCCAGGCATTTCTCCCCGTAGAACGCAGGACTGTCCGGGGAAAGTTATTCATATATGAAGGCCATCTGATTGAGGGAGGATCGGTCTCTTGGTCGGCT
>NZ_JAMYOR010000077.1:0-26778 GCF_040319965.1 Mesorhizobium sp. M0830
GCGCGGGGCGGCCCCCGGCCCGCGCCGGCCCCCCCGGGCCCCCCCCCCGCCCCCACCCCCGGGGGCCCGTCTGGGTTCCTGGGGGGGTGGGCGGGCCCCACCCCCGGGGTGGGGCGCGGGCGCAGCACCGCTTCAGGAAGCGCGCCGAGCTTGCCGTCGGGATCATCGCGATAGCGCTGGTTCACATCTGCGCCGGCGAGCACGCCGCCCGCACCCAGCCGATTGTCGATAGCGGATAGAAGCTGTTGGGTTTCGGGCGACATCGGCCAATCCTAACCCATGATCGCCGGCCGGTCGAACCCTTGTCCGTGCATGCGCCGCTTGACCATCCGTGGACAATGCGGACAGGGCCGACCGTCCGGCATCGATCGCGATGAGGTCGGATCGACGCCGGACGAAAAGTCATTCTACTGAAGCTTGGCCTGCAGCGCGTTGACATCGTCGGTGGTCATTTCGCCATCGGTGGTCACCTTGCCGTCGACGATCTTCCACAGCCGGAACGGACCGGTGATGTCGCCAAATTTGTCAAAGGCGACCGGGCCGATGACACCCTCATAGCGGATCGGCTTGCCGTCCTTGATCAGGCCGAGCGCCTTGGCGAACTCTTCCTTGCCGGCAAAGATCGGCGTGCCCGCCGGATCGACCGCCTTGTACATCGCGTCCTTGATCTTGGCCGGCTCCTCCGAACCGGCAATGGCGATTGCGAGGCCAACGATGGCGCCGGCATCGTAGGAGCGGTCGGCCGCCGGGTTGGACGGTTCGATGCCGGAAAATTCCTTGTAATTCTTGGTGAAATACTCCGTCGAGGCGGTCGGGCTGGTGCCGGAGGATGTGCCGTAAGCTTCCTTCAGGTAATCGGCGCCGACGGACTCGATGAAGTCCGGGCTGTTCATGCCGTCATTGAGCAGGAATTTCTGCACCCCGCCTTGCGAAATCCAGGTCCGAGCAACCGTTGCGCCGTCGACCGGCGTGCTGACGAGATAAAGGCCGTCCGGTTCACCAGCCATTGCCGCCGTGACTTCCGAGGCATAACTCGACTGCTTTTCATTGTAGGGCGTGTCGGAAACGATGGTGCCGCCGAGCGCTTTATAGGCGCGCGAGAATTCGGCCACCATGTTGACGCCAAAGTCGTTGTTGACATGGATGACCGACAATTTCTTGAAGCCCTTGTCGACGGCATATTTGGCCGCGGCGACGCCCTGCAGCGCGTCCGAGGTGATGGTGCGGAAGAAGATGCCGTTGGTCTTGCCGTCGCGCCCGAGCGCCGTCAGCGTCGGCGAGGACGAAGCCGGCGAGACCTGGACGATCCTGGCCGGGGCCGTGACCGAGGTCAGGATCGGGATCGACACCGACGAGATAATGCCGCCGATGATCACAGGCACTTTCTTGACTTGAACGAGCTGGGTGGCGGCGTCTACGGCGATGTTGCCCTGGCTCTGGCTGTCGCGCGTATCGGTCGCCAGGTCGCAGCCGCGCACGCCGCCGGCGGCGTTGATGTCGCGGAAGGCCATCTCGACCGACTTGGCGCCGGCCTGACCGTATTCTCCGGCCGGGCCGGTCAGTTCCATGACAAGGCCAACGGTGATCTTGCAGTCGGCGGCCTGTGCCGCACCCGCCATCGTCACAAGAGCAAGTGCTGTGGTGAGTTGGAGTATCGTCTTTGTCATTGTTGTTCCCCTTTCGTTACTCAACTGTATTTGATCTCTGGAGCCTGTTCAGCGTTCCGGCACCTGCAGCCAGGTTTCATGCAGATGCCGCCATTCGACGCCGTTGGGCGCCGATGAACTGGTGGTGAAGACGGCGCTCGACTGGCGGCGGCTGTGCTTGCCGCCGCGCAGCTGGGCCTCGACGTAAAGGACGACGATGGTATCGGCGTCCTGCCAGCCGGGCCGGATGTCGTCGATCGAAATGGCAAAACCGTCGTCGCAAGAGGCGCGGCTTGTACGGACATGATCGACGACCGCGTCCCGATCCAGGACCTGGCCGTCCGGCGCCACCATGCTGAAGTCTTCGCCCATGGCGCGTTCGAAGCGGCCGAAGTCTGCCGTGTTGGCTCGCGCGGCAACGAACCAGTCGACGAAGAAGCGATGCAGGTCGATAACCTCGGCGCTGGCGCGTGAAAACAGGGAGCGCTCGCCGCTCATTTCTTCCCCGCATTGAGGTTGTAGTGCATGATCGAGCCGTGACGGCCGTGACGGTCGCGCTCCAGCGTGTAGACATCACCCTCAAGGCCAGTGCCTTGCGCGATGACGGCTGCAATCCGCGCCCGATCCTCGGCATCGAGCGCGATATTCATGATTTTGGCGTTGGCGAGCGCATGCGCCTGGTTGCGGGCGCCGACGATGACAGCGGCGACTTGCGGCTGTTCGAGCACCCAGGCGCTGGCGATGGTGGCGATGTCGACGCCGCGGCGATCGCCAACGGCCTTCAGCGCCTGAAGCAGCTCCTGTAACAGGTCCCAGCCGCCGAAATCATCGATGATGAGTTTGTATTTGACCAGGGAACGGTTTTCGAGCGGCGTGGCGGGCTCGGCCACGCCAAGCCATTTGTCGCTGAGGAAACCACCAGCGACTGAGCCATAGCAGAGGAAGCTGACGCCGTTCTTCGAAGCGACTGCCGCCAGGCTCTTGCTCGGCCGCTGGTCGAGCACCGAGTATTGCAGTTGCTGGCTGACCAGCGGGATGCCGGCGGCGAGGATTTCGGCCAGCCGCGGCGTGTCGAAATTGGTGGTGCCGAGATTGCGCACCTTGCCTTCCAACCGGAGTTCATCGAGCCAGCCCATCGCATCGACATAGCGAGGTTGCGCATAGTCCCACCAGTGGAACTGCACGAGGTCGAGCCGCTCGGTCTTCAGCCGCCGCAGCGACTGGTCGACGATGCCCCTGATATAGTCGCGGCTTATGCTGGCCAGTCGTTCAAGGTCGGGCACCAGCTTGGTGTGCACCTTCATCCTGGCGGCAACATCGAGACCGCGCTCGCTGGCCAGCCGCAGGCGCGCGGCACCGATCAGCTCTTCGACGCCGGTGTAGATGTCAGCGCAATCATAGGTCCAGATGCCGGCGTCGAAGGTTGCGATCAGATCGGCCACCGCTTGGCTGCGGTCGACAGCGCCGTGGCCGCCGGCCAGCTGCCAGCCGCCACGAATGACGCGCGATATCATGTAGCCGGGGCCGAGTTCGAAGGTTTTGGTGGTCATGTCAGGTCATTCTCTTTCGGCAGCGGCACGGCCGTGGTTTCGGCATGGTTGAACCGCCGCTTGCCCATCCTGACGATCCGCAATCGGCTGGCGCAATTGGGATCGGGACAAGCGATCTCGGCGTCCGAGGTCATCCAGTCGTTCCTGTCCGTCGGGCGCTGCTTCGCCGCCAGCAGCGGCAGCACGGCGGCGAGCGAATAAATCGAGAAACCTTGCCCTGCCGGCATCGACAGCATCTCGCCCTTGAGCTCGAAATAGTCGCCAGCCTTGGCACCGCAGTAGATCGGTTTTCCCTCGGGGATGACCGCCTCGACGCGAAGATCGAACAGCTCGAAACTGTCGTCAGCCATTTCAGGCCTCCACCAGGCTGAAAGTGATGTCACAGGCGCCATTGCGGCGGATAACACCGCATGCGGCGGCGAACTGTTCGCGCTCCTTAGCCGGCACCTGCGCCACCACGCTGCCGGCCAGCCAGCCGATCGGAAACAGCAGCCGCGCCCCCTGCCCGTAATACAGGCCGATATCGAAGATCGCGTTGGGGTTGCCGCCCCACATGCGTGGCGGCACATAGGACAGCACGATATCGCCCGGCTGCGGGTTCAGCGTCGCGTTCTCGGCCGGCAACGGCCTGGCATAGGCCTGGCCCTCGAGATCGGCTGCGGGAACCGGACAGGAGATTTCCGGCCCCGTCCACATCGCATGGATGCCCGGAACGACGCGTGGCATGCCGAGATATTCCGATAGGAAGGCGGCGTTTTCCGGTGCCTTCTCGGGCAGCAACAGCGCCGTGACGGAAAGCTGCGAGCGCGGCTCGGTGATTCTGATGGCGGTCATGTCTGGTCTTTCGCGGCGGCAGCTTGCAGCTTGCTGCGCAGGAAGGTGAAGGGTCGACTGATGTCGGCGACCAGCGACTCGCGCGCCGCCTGCGCGTCCTGCGTGGACAGCGCCGTGACGATGCGGCGGTGATACTGGGCGGTGTCGACCTCGCCGGCCTCCGAGAAGGCGTAGATTGCGACACGGATGCAGGGGCCGGATTGCAGCCACAGGCTCTCGATCATCGGGATCAGCACGGCCGAGCCGCAGGAGCGGTAGATCTCGAAATGAAAGCTCTGGTTGAGCGTCACTTCGCGATCGACGTCCTTCTTGTGTTTCAATGCCCGCATCTCGTCCCATTCACCGAGAATGGTCTCGATGGTGGCGATCTGGCGCGGGCCCATGCGGGGCGCGGCCAGCGCGATCGCCTCGCCCTCGATCAGGATGCGGGCACGCAAGAGATCGTCGAGGCGTTCCAGTGTGATCGGCGGCACGCGCACCGAACGGTTGGGCAGCGCCTCCAGCGCCTTTTCCGTGATCAGCCGGCCGAGCGCCTCGCGCACCGGCATAGTCGAGGTGACCAAGGCGTCAGCCAAGCCACGGATGGTCAGCACCTGGCTCGGCTCGAACAGGCCGCCGATCAAGGCACGGCGCAGTTCGGAATAGACACGGTCCTGCACGGTTTCGCGGCCGACCGGCGCAAGCTGGGCCGCGATCGCCTCGTTGTTCTTTTCGATGGCAGCCTTCTGCATGGAATTCCGTTCTTGGCCGGTTTTCGGCTTGCGGATGAAATTAAACCCGAATAGCGTGATCAAAGCAAGTGTGATCACAAATCATAATCAGGAGACGGCAACGATCGTCTTCGGCCAGAGGGTTTGATGAGCGAGGCAACCAAACGGCAAGGGGAAACCCGCGCGCCGGTTCTGACGGCAAGGAATGTCGTCAGGCGGTTCGGCGGCCTTGTCGCCGTCAACGATGTCTCGTTCGACGTCAGGGCTGGAGAAATCCTCGGCCTGATCGGCCCGAACGGCGCCGGCAAGACGACGATGTTCGATCTGCTCGCTGGCAGCATATTGCCGACCAGCGGCGAGATCCTTCTCAATGGCACGCCTGTCTCGGGCGAAGCCGCACATCTGCGCATCGGTCGTGGCCTTGGCCGCACCTTCCAGATCCCGCGCCCGCTGCCCAATCTGACACTGATCGAAAACATCATGCTGGCGGCACAGGGCCAGGCCGGCGAAAGGCTGCTGGCCAACTTCGTCACCCCGTGGCGTGTGGCGGCGCAGGAACGAGCAGCCAGGACAAAGGCGCTCGAACTGCTGGAGCTCGTCACCCTCACCCATCTCGCGCATGAGCCGGCGCGCGTGCTTTCCGGGGGCCAGCGCAAACTGCTCGAACTCGCCCGCGTCATGATGGCCGACCCGGCGATCATCCTGCTCGACGAACCGGCGGCGGGTGTCAACGCAACGCTGCTCGAAGTCATCATCGACCGCATCCGCGACATCAATGCGCGAGGCATCACCTTCCTGCTGATCGAGCACAACATCGACATGGTGACGCGGCTCTGCCATCGCGTCCTCGTCATGGCGAGCGGCCAATTGCTCAGCGAAGGCACGGCCGAACAGGTCGCACGCGACCCGCGCGTCATCGAGGCCTATCTCGGAGGCGCGGCATGAGCAAGACCGTCCTCGATGTCCGTGATCTCGAAGCCGGCTATGAACCCGGCGTGCCGATCGTGCGTGGCGCCTCGATCACCGTCGGCAAGGGCGAGATCGTCGTCGTGCTCGGCCCCAACGGCGCCGGCAAGTCGAGCTTCATCAAGGCTATCGCCGGCCTCGTCCCGATCAGCCGCGGCACGGTGCTTCTGGACGGCAATGACATCACTGCCGCGCCCGCGCACACCATGGTGCGGCTAGGCCTGGCCTTCGTGCCGCAGACCGAAAACATTTTTCCTCTCATGTCGGTCGAGGACAATCTGAAAGTCGCCTGCGGCATCCTCGAGCGGCGCGAGATTCCTGCGCGCATCGAGGAGATGTATGCCGCCTTTCCCGACCTCGTCCGCCAACGGCGGACCGCTGCCGGCAACCTGTCGGGCGGGCAGCGGCAGATGCTGGCCGTCGCACGGGCGCTGATCGTCCACCCCAAGGTGCTGGTGCTCGACGAACCGTCGGCCGGCCTGTCGCCGAAATTCGTCTCGATGGTGTTCGAGATGCTGGCCGGCATCCGCAAATCCGGCGTCACCATCCTGCTGGTCGAACAGAATGCAAAGGCAGCGCTTGCCATCGGCGACCGCGCCTATGTGCTGGTCGAAGGCAAGGATCGGCACGAGGGCGTCGCCGCCGAACTGTGGAACGATCCGGTCGTCGCCGAACTCTATCTCGGCCAGCGCCCCCGTAAGCCCGATACGGGAGGTGGGGCATGAGCCTGCAATTCATCGTCGATGGGCTGCTGACAGGTTCGATGATCGGCCTTGGCGCCATCGGCGTGACGCTCACCTATTCGATCCTGCGCTTCTCGAACTTCGCCCATGGCGACTTCATGGCCTGGGGCACCTATGCGACGCTGGCCGTCGTCAGCGCCATCGGCGCGATGGCCGGTAAGGTGGCACCCATTACTCCCCTCTCCTTCGGCTGGCCGCTGATTGTCGCATTGGTCGTCGGCATGGCCTTCACCGCCCTGTTGGCGCTGCTGCTCGACAAGGTGCTGTTCGCGCGGCTGCGCTCACAAGGCCAGGCGATCATCGTGGTGATGGCGAGCTTCGGCGCGTCGATGGCGCTGCGCAGCCTGCTCGAATTCACCTTCACCTCGCGGCCGACCTATTTCAGCCGCGCCATTCAGATCGCCATGCCGATCGGCTTCGGCATCCGCATCACGCCCGACCAGATCGCCTTGCTGCTGCTGACCGCCGTGCTGGTGCTCGGCGTGCATCTGTTGATGACGCGCACGCAGACCGGCCGCTCGATGCAGGCCCTGAGCCAGAACGCAGCGCTGGCCCGCATCGTCGGCATCGACGTCGCCAGCGTGGTGCGCGTCACCTGGGTCATCGGCGGGGCGCTCGCCTGCGTGGCCGGCGTGATGATCGGCATTCTGGTGCAGATCCGCCCGTTCATGGGCTTCGACATGCTGCTGCCGATGTTCGCCGCCGCCATTCTCGGCGGCATCGGCAGCATCCCCGGCGCCGTGCTCGGCGGCCTGATCATCGGGCTGGCCGAAGCCGGCGCGGTGCAACTGATCGGCGCCGAATGGCGCGCTGCGGTCTCCTTCATCATCCTGATGGCGGTGCTGTTCGTGCGGCCGATCGGCCTGTTTGGTGTGAGGGAACGCTGATGGACCTGCTTGGCTACGGCGCCTTCTTCCTGACCACCGCGCTGATCTTCTCGCTGGTCACGCTGGGGCTCAATTTGCAGTGGGGCCTGACCGGCCTGTTCAATGTCGGCCTCGCCGGCTTCGTCGCCATCGGCGCTTACACCTCGGCGCTGCTGACCACACCGGACGATGCCGCGCGGCTTGGCGGCTTTGGCCTGCCGATTCTTGTCGGCTGGCTCGGCGCCATGGTCGTCGGCGGCATCGCCGCGGCCCTTACCGGCATGGCGACGCTGCGGCTCAGATCCGACTATCTGGCGATCACCACCTTCGGCGTTGCCGTGGTGGTGCAACTGGTCGCGCTCAACGCGCAGAAGCTGACCGGCGGACCGTTCGGCATCGGTTTCATCCCGCGCCCCTTCGGCAGCCTGGCCGAGACGCCGCTGCTGTTCAACCTGTCGAACCTTGCCGTCGTTTCGGTGGTGACGCTGATCGCCTACCTCGCTCTGGAGCATCTGTCGCGCAGCCCCTGGGGGCGCGTGCTGAAAGCGCTGCGCGAGGACGAACGGGCAGCGATTTCGTTGGGCAAGAGCGCGCGTTTCTACCGCGTCCAGGCCTTTGCCGTCGGCGGCGCCATCATGGCGTTGGCCGGCGCGCTGCAGGCGCACTTCACCGGCTTCATCGCGCCGGACAATTACCTGCCGATCCTGACCTTCCAGGTATGGGTGATGCTGATCGTCGGCGGCTCGGGCAGCAATCTCGGCGCCGTCATCGGCAGCATCCTAGTGTGGGCGATATGGGCGGGGTCAGGCACGCTGACCAGCGTGCTGTTCCCGCCCGAGCAGCAGGCGCGCGCCGCCTCGCTGCAGATCGTCGCCATCGGCATCATGCTCTGCGTCATCCTGCTGATCCGGCCGAACGGCCTGTTCGGCGATAGGCGGCGGCGGCCGCGCTTCGGCAAACGGGCGAAGGTGGCTGCAGCCAAGAGCAGTTCCGGGTCATGAACGCCTTGGTCCGGCAGGAGGCACATGGCCCTTCGCTCTGGCATACCGTCAGCCGCAGTCGGCGCGAGCGGCCCGCGCTGCAAGGTGGGCGCGATGTCGACCTCGCCATTGTCGGCGGCGGTTTTTCCGGTCTATCGACCGCGCTGCACGCGGCCGGGAAAGGGCTTTCCGTCGCCGTTCTCGAAGCCGAATTCATCGCCTGGGGCGCGACCGGCAGGAATGCAGGCTTCGTCGTGCCGAACTTCGCCAAGATGGACCCGACCGACATACTGGCCCATCTCGGGCCTTCACGTGGCGAAAGGCTGATCGATTTCGCCGCCGGCAGTGCCGATCTGGTGTTCCGCCTGATCCGGCAGCACGGCATCGACTGCGACGCCGTGCAGTGCGGATGGATCCAGCCGGCGCATTCGCTTGCCGCCTTCGAGAAGGTCAAGTCACGTGCCGGGCAATGGGCGCAACGTGGCCGCCCGGCAGCCACATTGGATCGGCAGGAGGTCGAGGCGCTGACGGGCGTGCCAGGCTATGTCGGCGGCTGGATGGATCGTTCTGGCGGCGTACTCAACCCGGTCGAATACGCGCGCGGGCTCGCCGATGCGGCGGAGAAAGCCGGCGCGAAGATCTTCGAGCGGACGCGCGTCACCTCGGTTGATCGCATAGCCGATGATTGGATGCTGAAAACGCCTTCGGGATCGGTACGCGCTGCCAAGGTGTTGATCGCCACCAACGCCTATGGCTGGTCCCTCAATCCGTCATTGCAGCGAACCTATTTCCCGCTGAAAGTCTTCCAGATCGCGACAGCGCCACTGCCGCGCGAAATCCGCACGCGGCTGCTGCCCGGCGGGCAAGGTGTCGGCGACACCAGGCGCAATCTCTTCACCTTCCGCTTCGACGCCGAAAACCGGCTGATCAGCGGCGGAATGCATATTCTTGGCGCCGGCGCCGATACGCGCGTGCCGCAGACAATCTGGCGGCGGCTTGGCCGGCATCTCGACCTGCCCGACTTGCCGCCGCTTGCCTATAGCTGGTCGGGAATAGCAGCGGTCGAACCGGATTTCCTGCCGCACCTGATCGACCTCGGTCCCGGCCTGATCGCCGGGCGCGCCTGCAACGGCCGCGGCATTGCCATGACCACGGCGATGGGCAAGGTGCTGGCCGATTGGGCCGCTGGAACCGACGCCCGCGACCTGCCGCTGCCCTTTGTGGCGCCAGCGCCGATCCCGTTCCATGCGATACTGCGGCATGCGCCCAATATTTTGCTCGGCTGGAGCATGCTGCGCGACCGGTTGGACAATGCGAATCTGGTTCTTCGAGCGTGAGTGTTTCGAGGAGGAATATGCCCGCCGCGCAACGAGTGGTTATCGGTACGTCGGAGGATCGTCAGCTTAATTTGTTTGCTGCGGTCATCAGCGTCCGGAGGACTGGGGACGGCGAGCGACTCTGCCCACATTAGATTCTGAACAGGCGCCTCATCGCCGCAATATCGGACGGCGATCTCGCACTTCCAATGTAGGAGCGGCGTCATTTTGGCACGTGACCAGTTGATGGCCTCGCACTAGCTCGTAACCGCACCGGGCTCAATCGAATTGCTCGTTGTGCTGCGGACAACGGCGTCATCACCCAATGAGTCAATCGCCTTCGTGTTCTCGCATCTTGCGTTCCACACCGCCTTTTTTGCGACTTTCGAAGCACAAGTCATGAATATGGGATGACGGGGTATTCGGTTCAAATTCGCCGCTAGCGTCAGCTTAGCGCCCAATGTCGGTCATTCCGGCCGACTTGACCGCGTATCAAAGGCGGACATTGCTGGCGCCATCCTGAGGTCGTCGTTACGCCAGAAGCGGTCGTCGAAGCTCAGAAATCGGGTCCCTCGGAATATCTGGCCTTCAGCCATGTATTCGACAGTCCGCTCCTGTAGCGGCTGTCGGCGCGCTTCGAGATAATGCTTTCAAGCCCCACCTTTTCGAGGGCGCGGAAAATCGCTAGCGCACTGCCCTCGAAATGCTCGCTGTACTGGATCTTGCCGGGGCCGTGCTCAACCAGTTGCCACAGCGCCTCCTTGCGCTGTAGCAGCGGCAAGGAGCCTAGATTGCGACCGTCGAGATGTAGGATGTCGAACGCGACGAACACCAGCCGGCCCGGTTCGTTCCAGATGGCGGCTTCCAGCGCAGGGCAATCGGGAGTGCCCTGCTCGCCAGGCACAACGACCTCGCCGTCGATAATGGCAGCCCGGCATGGCAGCTCGACAGCCAGCGCGATAGGCCAGTATTTCGTGGTCCAGTCGCGACCGTTCTTGCCGTAAAGACGCACGCCGCCATTATCAATGATGATCTGCGTTCGGTAGCCGTCAAGATTTACCTCGTGAAGCCATCCCTCATCTTCGGGCGGCTCCTTGACCCGAGTCGGGATCTGCGGCGGAATGAACTCCAGCCGGCCGCCGTTCACCTTGGCACGCTTACTCAATGACGCCACCTTTGACCGCGCAGCGGCGGCCGATCGGCACAGGCAGCCCGACATCCCCCTAACCTGGACGCCTGCCGCCTGTGCCAAGCCCCGCCCAGCCATTGCGAGCATCTGCGCACCAGGCCGGATTGTCGTTAGCTTCGCATCCACATACTTGTCCTGGCGTACATATCTCGCTCGTTGCGGCGGTCTTGCACCAGGCAGTCTTTTGGCCAATTTCGACCGACCTGATTAGTCCATCAAAAGCACCACAGCAGGATGCAGCTTCTTCAGATTCGGCAATGATTTCGATTGCCAGGGTATGTCGGGCGTTCCGCGCACGACCAGTCGAACATCGGGATGCTTGCGCACCTCGATGGTAAATTTCGCCAGCAGGTTGATGCCGGAAGAGTTGAGAAAGTGAAGGTCTTTCAGATTGAGCGTAATGGAAGCGGGATTCGAGGCAAGCACACTGGTCGCCAACGCCGTGACAGGCGCACCGGCGTCGGAACTGGCAAGCCGCATTGCACCGTCGAAGAAAATTTCGCTTCCTTCATTCCATACGCGGTAGTCGTCTGTCTTGATTTCCATAGCCTAGCTTCGTTTCATTTAGTTGTGAATTTGCGAGATCGGAATGGAGGCATATGTCTCCACGCAAATCCGATCGCTTTCGTCGGCGGCGCTGAATATCCAAGCTAGGCGCGCACCGTAGTCACTCATCAACGTCAGCAATCCAAGTCCGGAGCCTCTTACGTCGGGGTTCGCGGCATTGGCTTCAATTCGCTGTATCAGCAGGTCCATGGGGTCGCCAACCGTGATGTCTGCCAGGAGACTTTGGAACTCGGACGCATCTTCACCATCGACGTCATTCGACACCTTGAGCTTGAAGCATTCCGAATCCATCGACGCCTCGATCAAGATCTCACCCGGTGCGCGAAACTTGACGGCGTTTTCGATGAGTTCGTTGACCAGATATCCAATGCTGTGACGCACTTCCGTGTAGTCATTGCGGGACGACCGGAAGCGCAACGCGAAAAGATCGGCGATGAAGTCCGAGGTCGTGGCACAATGACGCCAACTCAAGTCGAGAGGTCCGTCGAACAGCCGCACGCGACTGACGCTCTCCTTCATCCCGATTGCAACGTCAGGGGTCCCGAACAGCGTTGTCATGGCTATGTGTGCCTTATGATCACGAGGGTGATGTCGTCGTGGATCTTTTGGATCCCGATATGGGCCATCAGATCGTCGATGATGCCGGTCTTGATGTCCTCGGCGCTGCTGCCGCGACGCTTTTGTGCGCTCTCGCAGAGGCGCTCGAATCCGAACAATTTTCTGTCTTGGTCTTCCGCCTCGGTCACTCCGTCCGTGTGCAGCACGATCACGTCGCCGCTCCCGAACACAATGTCGCGCGTGGCAATGAACTTCGAGATGTCATTCTCCAGGCCAACCGGCAGACCCAGATCCATCGTGTCGATACGTTCGACGTCCCCGTCCGCACGCACGATGAGAACGTCCTCATGCTGGCCGGATAGCGTTACCCGCTCATCTTCGAAGTCAAGGAAGGCCAGCGAGAGATGCTTGCCGGTGTTCGTCCGCTCGATGTTTTTGTAGATCGCTCTGTTCAGCCGATCCAGAAACTGGTGCGGATCCCTTTCGTCGGTCTCCTGCAGCGCGCGTGCAACGGATTGGACCATGAGCATCAGCACGCCGCTCTCGAGACCATGACCGGTCACGTCGCCGATGCCGATTTTGACCCGTGACCCGTTCTGCAGGACGTCATAATAGTCACCGCCGACCTCGTCGGCCGGCCGCATGTAGGCCGCGATCTCCAGACCCGGAATCGCTTCGAGTTCGAATTGTTTCGGCAGGACCATCATCTGTATCTGCCTGGCGACCGCGAGTTCGGCGCCAAGGCGGACGTTCTCGTCCTGCAGCTTTTCGTTGAGTGCGGAAATCTCCTGATTGGCGTCCCCGAGTTCCCGAGTTCGTTCGTCGACGAGTTGTTCGAGGTTTTCCGTGTGAAAGCTGATCTGCTCGGCCATCCGGTTGAAAGCGATTCCTGCCGCTCCAACCTCGTCGCGCGTTGGAATGCTCACGCGGACCGAATAATCTTTGGACTGTAGCCGCTGGGCGGCGCTGGCGAGCGACCTGAGACCCGCGGTGATCCGCTTCGAAATTCCGAGCACGGCGGCAAAAACTATCAGAAGCGAAACGACGATCGCAGCGATCTGAAAAAGCAGGACACGGTTGGTCGCGCGGGAAATACTGTCCTGCGCGGCGAACAGGGACGCATAGATCTCCCGTTCGGGAACGACGATCCCGACCGACATCGTTTCGGACTTGATCGGTCCTGAACTCCACAGATTGGTTGGCTTCAACCTTTTGAGGACAACAATGTAGGGTACGTGTTCGCCCTTGTCGTCGAGCATGATATGCTGAATCACGCCGTCATTGTTCTGGTCGAGAGGCAGCAATGCGATAGCCGGCTGCGTGCTTCCCCGCAGTGACCTCTCCAGGCCAGTGACGCCTTGGCTGCCCGCATCGCTCGATGACGTCAGGCCGATGATTGCCTGGCCCGACGGATTGATCGCCACCACGTTGCCAGTCGACATCGTGAGAAAGCCGAACCCGGTTTCAGCGATCTTCACACGTTCGACGACTTCCGCGAGTTGGTCGAGAGTGATGTCTGCTCCCGCTGTACCGGCAATACCGGTGTGATCACGCGTCCACAGCGGATGGAAAAAGCTGACGATCAGCTTTCCCGTGATTGCATCGGTGTAGGGCGCCGTCTGGGTAATGTCATCGGGCACCGGCCGAGAGGCCGGATCCCTAGCCCATTGCTGCCACGACCCGTAGATACCCGGAAAGAAGAACTCCCAGAATTCCGCCTTGTTGTGGCCCGGATAGAGCTTGTCGAAGGTCTGTGCCTGGTCCGTATACGGTACGGTCCTAAATATCGGCCGTTCTTTTGGACCAATATAATACATCTGCAGTTTGGATGACCCGCTGGCCATTAGCGTCGGCGCAACGAGGTCTAGGACGGTGCTGTCTTCTATTGCCTGCTGGACGCTTGGCAGCGGACTGTGGTCGGCGCCCAGCAGGTAGCCCCAGACGCTGACCACGGACGGCGCGCCCGGCAGGTTCTGTGCCCAATCGCCCTGCGCGTCATAGACCACCTTTACCGAGCCGGGCGCTTGCTGCGAAAGGGTGGCTCCGACCTGTTGCTGCCTGCTTGGATCGTCGATCTGGGCCTGCAGCACGCCGGCCAACGCCTTGACGTCCCCATGAACTCGATCGAGCAGCAGGTCGACGCTCAGCGCTGTCGATTGGGCATAGGAACGAATGTATTCCTGGTTTGCGGTCGTCAGGCCCTCACCGACTTCCGATGTGGCATCGCGCGACAGCTTTTGAACGTTCCAAAGCGCCAGGCCACCGCTCAAAAGGAGGTCGAACAGCACGGCGCCGCCAACGACCAACACGAATTTCGCTCGAAACGAGCGCAAGCCGAAGCGCGGCGTTCCCTCATCGGCGGCTTTCATTGCGGCCGTCGCCCCGATGCGACCCAGATCGGCCAACCCGCATAACCCTTGGGGTGGAGCGCAGCGAAAATGTGGTCCTCGAAGCCCTGCCGAAAGCGCGTGACGAACTCCGGCCCATCGCCGCGTCTGGTCGCCATCTCGCCCGCATAGACATCCGCCCAGGCTGCAATGACATCGGCGAAGTCCTGCGGATCGCCGTCCAGGTTAGTGACCATGAAGGTCTCCACAAGGATGTCTTCGAATCCAGCTTCCACCAGGTATCGCCGACTCTTGGGCCCAAGCTCGACGTCCATCTCGAAATGCCCGAACAGCTTCGCCACCTCGTCGTAGGTCCAGCGAATGCTTTCGCCGCGCGGCTCGCCGAGGCAATGCGAATTCTTTTCGTTCGTGATATAGACCCGACCGCCTGGCTTGCAGATGCGGTAGAGCTCCTTGAGGATGAGTTCAGGTCGATTGAAGATTTGCAGGGAATGTCGGCAGGTGACCAAGTCGAACTGCGCTTCGTCGAGCAGCATCTCCGACGCATCGCCATACGTATATTCGATGCCTCGGATGTCGAACTCCCGCATCACTCGTCGAGCATAGTTCAGGCTTGATCTGGAGTGGTCGAGGGCGACGATGCGTGATGGCTGGAACTCCTTCTGCGCGAGCACAGCGAAATCGCCGATCCCGCAACAGATGTCGGCCATGACGATCCCGGGCCTCATCCCGTGTCGCGGCAAGATTGCCCGCTCGTGGCGCCATGTCATCTTTGTCTGAGTACGCAGGATCGGCACGAACCCGCCTTCCTCAAGAAAGCCCTGCCCCGGATAGAATTCGGTATCATATTCCTCGACGGTGATGTTCGGTTCAATTCCGCTCAGGCGACCGAATTTTCGCGAGGTCCATCCGACGACGCTTGACGTGATGACGACGAATTTGAGATCGGGTCGAGCGCGACAGGCGTCGATGATGATCCTCGAAAAGATGTGAAACGCGGCGTTGTTCATCTGCGTCAGGCGCCTGACATTGACGTAGAGAACGCCGCGCACACGGCCGATCGCATCGCGAAGCAATGCTATGCTGGGCCCAAGCTCATCGATCGCCTGAGGCCGGACCACTCCCGATATGGAGAACTCCTGGTTGTTCGCGTCATATTGCGCCTTAAAGCGCGGGAGAAGGTCGTATGGGCTCAATTTTGCAAGCCCTCGAGCGGAAGATCTAGGACAAGCTTGATTGCATCGCCGTCGGCCTCCTCGATCCAGAGTGTCGCGTTGTAGTCGACAGCCAGTTCCACGAGTATGACCCCGCGGCTCGGCGCGAGATCCCCAGACACCGAATTGAGGTATCGCTCTCTGGCCTCCATTCCTGCAAGTTGCGACACGGCTTCTTCGTAAAATTGGCGCTCCGCCGGCAAGCAAGGAAATGTCAACTCGATCCTATCTGTCGCGCCATGGCGAGACACCCTGCATGCCAGTTCGCCATCGGCATGGCGCGTGCGAAAGGCGACTTCGAGCAATTCGTTGAAGGCGGAGGAAAAAAGATTTGAATGCCGGAC
Organism: Mesorhizobium sp. M0830; assembly: GCF_040319965.1. Taxonomy (NCBI): domain Bacteria; kingdom Pseudomonadati; phylum Pseudomonadota; class Alphaproteobacteria; order Hyphomicrobiales; family Phyllobacteriaceae; genus Mesorhizobium; species Mesorhizobium sp. M0830. The sequence continues at coordinate 15,832 of NZ_JAMYOR010000077.1, forward strand.
CGAGTCAGACCTGTTCTGACTGATCATCCGGGCCATGTATGTCGAGACATAATCGCAGTGTCTCCAGGCTGAGACAAAAGCTTTGATTCCCATGTCGATCTGGATCATGGGTTCAAAGGTCGGTCCGCCGTCAGCCAAGTCATGATGAACAGGTCCCATCGGCATCCTCACTTGTTGCTTCAGCATTGAACCCCGCGGGGTGATGGCCTCCGCGACGAAAAACTTCAACGCCCGTGGTCAGGCAGTCTGGCACCGACTTGAACAATTGCGCGGTATTGCCCTCGATCGTTCCACAAATCCCCACTTCATCGTTAGCAAAAGGGTTCGAAGCGCTAGAGCGCCCGATTTGATTCCTGCATCGCTCGTGCCACCCTCGGCGGGGACCGCTTGATGAAATCGCCGATCGCCTCGGCTGGGAGAGGCCGCCCCAGGAAATAACCTTGCAGACAATCGCAATTTTCCTTGATCAGCCACCGTGCCTGTGCCGATGTCTCGACCCCCTCGGCAGTGACATTTATCCCTAGGCCGTGCGCCAGGTTCATGATCGATCGCACGATCGTTTGGCTTTTGAGGTCGGTCTCCAGGTCCGCAATGAAGTACTGATCGATCTTCAGAGTATCGAAGGGAAAGTTCTTAAGATAGCTTAGCGATGAGTAGTATGTTCCAAAATCGTCGAGCGAAATTCGTATTCCCAGGACGTTCAGGGTATTCAACGTATCGATATTGTCGATCGTCTTCTCAAGCAGGACCGTCTCCGTTATCTCAAGTTCAAGTCTGTCGGCTTCGATTCCAACTGCGTCGATGATCTGGGCGATGGTGTCCGTCAGTGAACCGCTAAGGAACTGAGCTGGTGACAGGTTCACCGCGACTGTCAGCGAGGAAGGCCACGTCAATGCCTGGCGACAGGCTTCCTCGAGCACCCATCGTCCAATCTCTTCCATCAGACCGTCGGCTTCGGCGATCGGTATGAACACGTTAGGTGGAATGATTCCGACCTCAGGGTGCCGCCACCGCAGCAGCGCTTCGAAACCGATCACTGACGAGGGGGGCCGAATGAGCGGCTGATACTCCAGATAAAGCTCGCCCCGCTCCAGCGCGGTTCGAAGGCTGCGTCTCAGATTCTCGCGTTGCTCAAGCAAGAGCAGCATCGAACGATTGAATATTCGAGCGCAGCCGCGTCCATCTGTCTTGGCCGCGTAAAGAGCAATGTCAGCGGCTTTCATCAACTGTTCGCCATCGGTCCCGTGCTCCGGCCCGAAAGCAATTCCGATACTCGAGCCGACGAAGACGGGAATGCCGTTGATGACGAACGGGTTCTTGAACGCGTCGACCAGGGAACCGGCAAGGCGCTCAGCTTCAGCTGGCTGCTCTTTTCCCAATTGGATGACAGCGAACTCATCGCCGGCATACCGGTACGCGGATTCGCCGTCCTGCAGCGCGTCGCGGATACGGCCCGCCGCGAGCTGAAGAAGCGTATCGCCTGCTCCATGCCCGAGCGTGTCGTTGACTGCTTTGAAATCGTCAAGGTCGATCTGCAGCAGGGCGGCTTTCGGCTTCAGTTCACCGAGGGCCGCCAACGCTTGCTGAAGCCGCTCGCCGAATCGCCGCCGATTCTGCAGTCCGGTCAGCACGTCGTGCGTCGCCTGATGGAGCAGAATTACATGCTCTTGCTCGTCCGTCACGCTGCGCCCATCGCGCCCCCTTGATTCAATGATTCCAACACCATTTGCAGTGGCGAAAACAAAAACGGACCGCAGCCCTTCGCCCGATGACCGCGGCAAGTCGATGCTTGCCGGTGAGCCACCGTGGAACACACGAAGAAATTCGCCGCGATACGTTGCATCGAGGAAGCTCGGGTAGATCTCCCAAAGGGCTGCACCCGGTGTCACCGCGCCTCCGTACACGCCCCTGAGCTTGGTTGCGTAGTGGGTCAGACAGAAGTCGCGGTCGTAGAACGACAAAAGTTCGGTCGTGTTGGCCAAAAGGTCAGCGAGAAGCGCTTCGCCGGGACGTCGAACATCGCTTGAGGAAGCCCCGTCACTCCCGTTGCCGACGCCTGATGCCTCTGGAGCCAAGAGTCACCTCCATAAGCGGCGCGAATCCACGCCGCCCAGTCCAAAAATAACATAACTGTCAAGCTTGGCAAACTTTTAACTCGCAGTCTTAACAAGTGCGGCATACGGCGTAGGTGCAATGCGTGCTCTGCTGTGGTTTTCGACGATAATAGTCAAAAATCACAGTTGGTTAATAAATCGGGAATTGTTTCGAATTGGCAATATGATTGATGGCGCGGTAGACGCGGCACGAAATATTCTGGTCCGTGAGGCGGCGTGGCCTTCCCCTGTTTTGAGCCCGCCCCCTCAACCACCGCCAATCTTGTACTCAGCTTCCGAGCGCTTTGAGCCAACCTTCAAAGGAACACGCCTTCTCGTGTTCAGCAAGCGAAACAGAGTGGGCGGGGCGCGGCAACACCACAGTACTGCGACCTTCGCGGGGGCTGTAACCGAATTCCTTGCTGAATGCTCGGCTGAAATTAGCCGCTGAACTAAACCCGAAGGCCTCAGCAATATCGACAATTCGTCGGCTGTCCGCCGGATCGCTAAGCGCAACATGGGCTGCCAGAAGTCGGCGACTTTGTATGTAATGGAGAACACCACCGCTCGGTTCGAATAATTGATAGAGACGAGAGCGCGATACGCCGAGCGCTCGGCACATTGAATCGGGTGCCAGATGAGCCGCATCCAGATTGGTTTGGACATATCGACGCGCTCGCTCCATCAGCGCGACACTCGCCAATTGTTCGGCGGCCGCGGCATGTTCCGCCGGAGGCGCGAGGCAGGCAATGATCATGCTCCGGGTAGCGTGTACGATGCGGGGCAGATCTTCAGCCGTGAGACTGCGCAGTCTTGCTTCTATGCTGTTGACGTAGTCGGCAAAGAGGTTGGCAAAGTTGCCGGACATAATTGTATTGTTCTTTGCGTCGAGGGTTGACGCCGCATCAGAGAACAAATCACGCGGCAGATAGAGAAAGAGGCTTTCCGAGTCCGTTACCCTCCCGCGAAACGGGTAGCCAAGCGACCTGATCTCCAAATTGCCCGGCTGGTTTTCCGCAACGCGGCGATCGACCTCCGTCCATGACCGGCCACTACGCGGCAAGACGATGTACCAGTGATCGATCGAACTGGATCGGAGCTTCGCGGCGGAACGCATGTAGCTATGTGCCGGCGCGCGCTGTTGAACGATCAGCACGCCACCGAGATTCCAGGCTGTGTGGTCGGCGGGGAAACCATCGTCCAGCGATCTGTCGTCCGGCAACCTAACTTCGACAAGCGGCGCCATTTGCGCTTGCCAAGCGGCGAATTGATCCCCTGGCGCCAGCTCGAGCGTTGAAAAGCACAGAGGTTCGAGCATCGGCGCGAACGACGGAGCGGCCTCATTGCGGGGTTGGTCTTCGCGCGACCAACGACGTCGGTCTCGGTCCCGCGGCTGCCTCGCAGGAGCCTCGTCTTGCCTCTTGGTGTCCATCGCGTGGTGCCATATCCGAATCGGGTATGCCCATGCCCCTTTCAATCATGTGGTGTATTTCAGGCATCTGGCAAGGCTGGCGGAACTCCAGTCGACCGAAACGGCGATCACGCTGAATTACGTTAAGAAATGCATTCCGGGATAAGTTTCTGGATGCGAAGATAACGACACTCTTCAACCTGATGCGTATAGAATCTGGCATCGTGAAATAGTGAGTTGAGGATGTCATCGAAATGAACACAAAGCTCAACGGCGAAGATCGTCGCAAGGTAATTCTTGACGGATACGGTAACAATGAGCCGTTGGAAGCTATTGCGGCAAAGATCGGATGCTCGCTGGCAAGTTTGAAAGTCACCGCCAGCAAACTCGGCTGTACACGAACTCCGAAAGAAGCGGCGGAATTTCGACGCGGATTTCACGTCCCGGAAGACAAGCAGAGAGATTACTACCAGCTTATGACTGCCGGGCAATATAGAGCTCGTGAGTGCGCGCTGATTTTGGGACTCTTAACAGAGCAATCATCAGGTAGCAGGTAAACTGATTCCAATACACCTGTGGACGATATTGTCACCTAAGCATTCCATCGTGACAGCGGTTCATCACTAAAAAGCCCGCCGCAAAGCACGGGCGGCAGGCGCTGAAAGGTTCGCACAGATGCTGCGTCGGCGTTTCAATCACTCCTGCCTCAGCCCTCACGATCTGGCTATTTGCGAACGTGTGTTCGATCGGGTCTGCGCGAATGAACATCTCGACCCTTTAGACCCGGACGCCGAAATCTTGGCGGTGATGGTCGTGGCCATTTTTCAAAATGTTCACACCGGCGAGCGCGAACTGCTGGAGGCGGTCAAGTGTCGTCGGCAAAAGGCTGCGGGAACCGGGCACTAGTATATGTCGCCCAAAAGTGCGCAGCGGTTTTAGTAAAACGAGATGGAAGCAATAACCTAAGGCGTCGCATGAATCCGTTCAGTCACGAAGCTTTAGCCAAGGCACCGGATTTGAAAACCGGCGCGGACACGAGTTCACGGTGGTTCCAATCCCGCTCCATCCGGTGGTTGAGATATGCTTCGGAACTTCGGTTTTAGTGCAAACCGACCTCTTAGCCGTGATGTCGGCTGTCGTGTGTGGGTCAGGCAGAGACAATCCCATCTGCTTGAATGTCTCCCATCGCTTTTGGGACGCCAGTAGCTGCCATTCCGGTTGCGGCCCAACTGCAGCATTTTCCACTTTGAGGCGAAATAATTCTCGACTATGGTCCGTCAGGCTTACGGCATGGGGGGATTGCCGATGGTTTTATCACGGAGGGGTGTCGTGCTCGGCGGCCTGGCGCTGGTCGCGGTCGGTGCAACCGGCAATATTGTTCAAGCCGCGACGGCAAAATCCTTTTTCGCCGGTACCGCCAGCGACAACAATTTTGTCTATCGCAAGACCAACTTCGCCAAGATCGACAAGAGATGGCATCGCCAGATCGTCAAGTATTTCAGCAGCGAGCCGGTCGGCACCGTCGTGGTCGATACCCGCCACCACTTCCTCTACCTCATCATGGAAAACAAGACCGCCATCCGCTACGGCGTCGGCGTCGGCAAGGACGGCTTCAAATGGTACGGCCGCGCGACGATCGACCGCCGCGCGCTGTGGCCGCAATGGGTCCCGCCCCCCGAAATGCGTAAGCGCAAGCCGGACCTGCCGCCCATGGTCGCAGGCGGCGCGTCCAACAATCCGCTCGGGCCGCGCGCGCTCTATCTGTACCGCGACGGCGCCGACATCGGCTACCGCCTGCATGGCACGCTGGAGCCATGGAGCATCGGCACCGACGCTTCCAGCGGCTGCATCCGCATGTTCCCGGAAGACATCATCGACCTCTACCAGCGGTGCCCGATCGGCACCGCAGTGGAGGTCCTACCGCACATCGCCGACCAGGCGCCCGCTTCCACCACTGTCGAATGATTGGCGCATCATGAACCGCATGATTGAAACCACACGCCGGCTGCTCGCCGCCGGCCTGCTGGTGCTGGCCGCATCCTGCTCGACCAGCAACACGCTGGCCCCTCCCACCCCCGACGTCACCAACACCGAGATTGCCGGTTTCCAGAACGTGCAGCCGGGCAGCGAGGAGGATTTTATCCTCAATGTCGGCCGCCGCACCTATTTCGCGCAAGGTTCGGCCGCGCTCGATTCTGTCGCCAAGGCCACCCTTGACACCCAGATCGCCTGGTTAGCAAAGCATCCGCGCTGGCTGCTCAAGCTGCAGGGTTTCGCCGACGATCCAGGCGCAAGTGAAACGGCGCTGTCGAAGCAGCGCGCCGATGCGGTGATGGACTACCTCGCCGCCGGCGGCATAGACCGCAACCGCATGTGGGCCAAGGGCTACGGCAAGGACAGGCTCGTCCGCGACTGCCCCGATGCCGCCTGCAGGTCGCAGAACCGCCGCGTTGTGTCTAATTTGCGCGATGAGAGGGACGAGTCGTAGGGGCTGCTTGTCACCAAATCAGAGTCTCACAATGCGACGGCGGCATGGCTGCTTTCGCCGCATTTCGGCCTAACAGGCAAAGTTTGTCGTTGCCCTAACGCGGACACCATCAAGCTGAGGGTCGTGATTGCCACTCTCCCCGATCCGGGAAACATTCCTTTATCCAACCCCGTGGAAGGCACGAGACGCGACCATGAGTGGGAACGGCTCAGCCCATACCAAGACGCAATAATTTAGGTTACCTTTCTGCAACTGAGCTGTCGCGACCTATGGTCGGGTCGCATCACGTGGGAGACCTGCCTCCAATCTCAAAGCCGCATGCATGCGTCGATCGCTATTTCAGAAGTATTTTCTAGTCTTGTTCGCGGCGGCCATTTTTCCGATGGCCGCCGGTAGCATCAGCAACACTTGGTTCAGCTATGTCGACCAGCATGCGATCCTCAGTGCCCTGCTGCAGTCCGAGGCAACATCGGCGGCCGTCAAAATTGAGAGCTTTCTTGACAGCATCCAGCTTGCGCTCGGCTCGACGATCCCCCCGGAAGGGTCGAATATGGCCAGCGTGAAACAGCTCCGGCTTCTTGCCGTACGAGCGATGCACCAGGCCTCGGGAATCCTCAGCATCAGTATTGTCGACGGTACTGGCGCGGAGCGGCTGCACATCTCTCGCACTGGCAAAAACAGGACAGAAAGCGGGGCGGATCGTTCAGGCGATCCCGCTGTGGTGGGCGTCAGGACGGCGAAGGTCTGGTACGGCCCAGTCATCTATCGCCCGGGTTCCGAACCCTCCATTACCATGGCGATGGCCAGTTACGACAATTTGGTCGTCGCCAACTCGGTCATCGCCGAAATCAGTCTGAAGCCTATCTGGCTCATCGTTTCCGAAATCCGCGTGGGCCGCAGCGGCCAGGGATTTGTCATCGACCAGGCCGGCCGCATCATCGCTCACCCCGCGATCAGCAAAGTGATGCAGGGCGCCGACGAGAAAGCAGCGTTGGCCCTGCGCGAATTGCAGGATGCGATCGCTGCCGCGGGCGGCACTGCGATTGCAAGCCGCAACGCCGAGAATGAACGCGTTGTGACTGCTGGCGCGCCGGTTGCCGCAGCCGGCTGGACGGTAATTGTCGAGCAGTCGCAGGCAGAGGCTTTTGCACCTCTATACGCTTCATTGTGGCGGACCGGCGGGTTGTTGTTCCTCGCCACAGTCCTTGCGGCGGTGCTCGCATATTGGCTTGCCAGACGGATGAGCGGGCCTATCCTCCTGTTGGAGGAGGGCGCTCTCAAGATCGGTGCTGGACAGTTCGATCACCGGATCAACATCTCCACTGGAGACGAACTTGAGCGGTTGGCTGCTCGGTTCAACCAAATGGCGCAGGAACTTGCCACATCGCGGGACCGCGCGGAGCGACTGACGCGGTTGAAGCGCTTCCTTGCACCACAGGTTGCGGAACTCGTAGAGAAGGCCGGTGACGAGCGAATGCTTGCTGGACAGCGCGCAGAAGTAGTCGCTGTTTTTAGCGACTTGCGTGGCTTTACTGCATTTTCAGCGCACGCTGAGCCTGAGAACCTCATGCAGGTCCTGCGTGAGTACTATGAGGCGCTCGGCGCGATCATCACCAAGTATGAAGCAACGCTGACCAGTTTTTCGGCGGATGGATTGATGATTCTCATCAACGCCCCGGTTCCATGTGAAGAGCCGGCGCTTCATGCCGTAAAAATGGCTGTCGACATGCAGGATTCCACACAAGAGCTCATATCTGGGTGGCGGCAGCGTGGTTATGAGATTGGCTTCGGCATGGGGCTCGCTATGGGGTGGGCAACGGTGGGTCGAATTGGCTATGAGGCCCGCGCTGACTACACCGCAATTGGCAATGTGGTGAACTTGGCATCGAGGCTGTGTTCGTCCGCTGAAGATGGACAAATCCTTATCGATTATTCCGTGGCACGCCATTTGCCTGGCAACACGCCGATCGTTGACCTCGGTACTCGCCAGTTCAAAGGCCTCGAAGGGCACGTTCGCGTCTACAATGTTGAGGCGCGAAGGATTGAGCGGCCGAATTTAGATTCTGCTGAGAATGACGCCAGGGAAAAGGGCTAGGCTCCTCTGCATCGACGTCCGCAATCGTTCTTCCCTGCACCACAAGCGGACCTACTGCTTCCGTGCCAGGCGGGAACGCTGAAGGGTTTCGGGTGCCGTCAGGCGTACGAAAGCCTCTCATGCAGCAACCCACGGGCAGCAGGCGGTGAGCTATGGGGATTTGTGTTTCGGGCTGTGCCAGCGCCTATCGCGAACGTCCGCGTTCGGTGCTGTCAGGATGTCGAGGAAGTAGCTTTCCGGCCTGGTCGGGGGCCTGTCGCGATGACGACGGTGGGGTTTGGGCACCGGGAGACTGGCGCCGCAGCGAAGCGCACATGCGTTTCCGTTGACCCACGTCGGCGTAGCGCGGCCGAGTGGCCAAACGGCCATGCCGGGTCATGGCGCGGTCTCCCGGTTCGTCGTCCGTGCGCCCGGCGGTCCGCGCGGCTGCCTGCAGCGTTCGAACACCTCGATGACGATCATGCGTCCGCCACAGCAGGGGCATGGCGGCGCCCGAACGCTTCAAACTCAATCCGCTCCACCACATGCCGGAACTAAACATCTAGCCATACCGGACCTACCGGCCAGGCCTGGTGCCCTTGCTCACGTCACCCAAACCGACAAGGGTGCCGGACCGCTCCCGCCGGCGTGAGTGACGAAGCCCGTCTGCCGGCTGGCGAGCGCTAGTCATGATCTTCGATTCCCCTTCCGCGCTGCTATTGGCCTCTGCAACTGCCGCGTGGAGTTCCTGCATATCTGCCTGTAGCATTTAGAAGCTCATCTTTGGCCTGAAGTCACAACTCCTGTTCGGGTACAATTAGAGTTCCCAAACTTAGGGCATATTCGCCGAAGAGTTAAGGTGATGTCCCGCGCGGGAGTTGAACTCCGGTTAGAAGACCCACTAGTTCCGCCTGTCTTTTGGTCCCGGTCTTCTCCAGTACCGATTTGAGTTGTCTGCGAATTGTCTCGCGCGATACACAGTTCGTTGCTGCGATCTCCCCCACGCTATGCCTCCCCACCAACTGTCTCGCGACGTTCGCTTCCGCGGGGGTAAGATCAAAAAGCCCATTAAGTACATGGGCGGGAGGAGTATCAGGCTTTGCTAGTGAGGTTACCGCCAGCAAAATCGCTGCGCCCGAGAAAATGTCCCGTGCTCGTCTTCTAACAGGTATCAGGTGGACAACGCATGCAGGAGAGTTGTCGATCGCCGGGATGGGAATCGAGCACGAATGTACACCCGAGCCATTCCAGGTAAATTCGGCCACTGCAGCATGAAACAGATCATGCGCGGGCCGATGCGACATACCAAGTCTCCCCCTTGCAAGCGGAATAAACTGCTTGTCCAAAGCTTCCATCAAAGAGTTGGTGGAGAGCACTGTTCCGTCATCACGAAGTACGGCTCCGGGTAAACCTATTTTGCCCAACGCTTCGCTCATCGCGCGTGCCTGCTCAAGGCCAAGACGAACCGACATAAGAGCCGAACGTGCCAAGTGCGGCCGAAGCTGGTCGAGCGAAGTAAGAACCGACCGGTCCAACGGTCCTTTGTCGCCGGACCTTTCGATATCAAACACAACCAAGTCGCCAGTTGGCATGGGGATTATTGTACCCGTGCCCCAGCCACCTCCGTATTTTCTCAAGTAGTCGTAAAATGGATCGGTGGCGGCTTCGTGGGGCGTGACGACATCGTAATCAACGACAAACCCCGGATAGTTCATGTTTGCCAGGCGAGGCGCCCGAATATTGCGCGCGCCCCAGCCCCCGGCGACATATGCGTCGAGCAGCGGACCGTATCGTTCCGAGGTCACTGCCCGGACCCGCTGCTGTGCATCGACTGAAAACAGAAAACCGCCGTCGCAGCGCGCAAGGAGAGCGATCCGATCGAGCACATCGACCCACAGCTCCGGAAGGAACGCCGTCTCGTAGATTCGGTCGATGATGCTGCTTTCTACCCCCAATCGGCTCATGCCAGCGATTCCGGGCGAATGTGGTCCGATTCAGAGCGAGGAGGCGACGTGCCCGCCGACAACCCCAGCAAGTCAGCCTGGCGGTGGGACCCGGTCTTCGCCAAGACCGTCTTGAGGTGATTGCGAACAGTCTCGTAGCTGATGCCGAGATCTTTGGCGATCGAACGGGGGGTGCGTCCAAACCCGAGAGCATGAGCAATCCTGGCTTCCGCCTGCGTCAGATCGAAGAGTCCGCTCAGGGGCGCCTCCGCCGGCGGATTGAGCTTGCCGACCGGTGTAACGAGGGCGATGCAGGCTGCACTGTTGAAAATATCATGGGCGGCGCGACGGAGGGGGAGCAGGTGCATCACCGCTTTTTCCTCGTTAAGCCCGAGCGATGCGAAAGACAAAACGCCGATTTCGCACGTTCCAAGTGAAGCCTGGCCGCCATAATGCCCGCACGCGCCAGATGCGGCCTCAAGCTGTCCAGGAAATTAATAGCGGAGCGGTCATAAGGTCCGGCCTCGACAGCACGGTCGAAACTGTAGACCATCATGTCACCGTTGGGGACATCGATGATGGTCCCCGCCGCCCAGCCTACTCCCTTAGGGCGGCAGAGTTCAGTGTAGAACGGGTCGCGGTCGACCTCTTCTCTGGTGAAGATGTCGAGGTCGTGCACGAACCCAGGGTATTTCATGGGGGCTAAGCACGTCGCCCGCGAATTGCGCTTGTCCCAACCGCCGTCAACAAATGCGCGCATGAACTCCGCGGTGCCGGGAGAACTGGTCCAGCGGATCTCGCCGGCACTGGCGGTAAACAGAATGCCTCCCGCAGAACTGATTGCATGGCTTAGCAGGCTGTTGAAGAAGTCCATTTGCGGGCGATGAAGTCTGCTTCGTCGCCGCGTTGGAAGCAGATTTGTCCGTTGATAGAGCCGT
>NZ_JAMYOR010000078.1:0-25067 GCF_040319965.1 Mesorhizobium sp. M0830
GGAGGGCCTGGCCCATGGCATTGATTCCTTTTTGTGAAACCAGTGCCAGCCGACGTCACAATGTCATCAAAACTGAGTCAGAGCCCCTTTTGCGCGCCGATCCAGGGTCCCAATTGCGGGCCGATTGACACCCGGCCACGGGCCTCTCATCGAGGATGTCGTGCCGGAAGCGGTAGAGCTGCGCGGGCCGGCCGCCGGTTTCGGCGGCCGTCTCCCTGGTCTTTTCAACTAGCTTCTGGTGTTCTATGGGCCTGCGAAAGTTTGGTTTGTTGATGGGCCTGCCGGAGAGCGCTTCCACGGCAGCTGCAAGAGTGTAAAGAGCGGCGGCATCAGTTCGAACAGCACGGGCCGGTATTTGATTTTGGAGCGCAGCCGCGCAATCGCCGTTGCCAGGATGCGGCGGTGATCGGCGATCATGGATTTACTTGGAACGGCGGCTGAGTATCCGCCGCGTACCGCTTCCTCCACAAGCGCTGCCTCGTAGAGAAGCTCATAACACTGCAGCGCGAACTCTTCGTTCCATGACCGGTCGTCGAAGCCGAACGCGACAGCTGTGCGCCGCTGGCGGTCAAGCCGTACGACCGTGTCGTCAGCGGTATCCGCCCACTCCCTCAGGCGTGGCCGCAGAACTTCCAACACTGCCGTCGGCGCGCCGAAGCGATGATCCTCCCATGGAAAATAATCGTACCAGCTTGCCCAGGATCGCTTGGCTGCGGCGCTCGCATCTTCGATCTGTGTAAGCGCGAGATAGCTGATCGAGATTACGCGCTCCTCGGCGCCGATCCTGTCGCGATCGGCGAAGGTATAGAGCTGTTCGATATAGCCGAGCGGGTGGCCGGTCTATTGTTCGACCCATCCCCTGACGCCGGACTGCAGCCAACGGTGAGCGAGTTCGAACGGACCTGATGCAGGGCGTTTGCCTGCGGGATGGTGAGAACGCAGGGAACACTGTTGTTCATGGCGACGAGGACGCCAATCAGGTCCGCTTTGACGTTGTTGCCCTTGCCGACAGATTTGCGTTGCCTGGTCGGCTTTTCCTGATGGTCCATGATGCCTGATCTCGCTCTGAGTTCCGCTGCGGAACCAGTTGAACCGATCTAGAGATTGGTTTTCTGTGATAATGTCGGCGCGCCAACATCACGCACGCGGGCGACTTTCGCTCTTCGCACCTGCTCAACAATGACCAAACGCGGCAACCACGGTGGCCACCTTTGGGGAAGGAGCATCATTGAGTGCGGTTGCTAACACGAAGCACCCGCCGTAAATCCGTTCGCGAAAGGGTGGAACGCCGCTCGTCGGCCTCACGGCCTACACTAAGCCCGTCACCAAACTCGTCGACGACGTCCGTTGACTGGGAGGAGCGGAAGACAATGCTGGCATCAAGGTTCTCGCGCGGAGAAGGCGTTTATTTTGAAGCAGCTAGCGGACGGCATTTCTGCTGCCTACATCAGTTGGCGCGCGGGAATTAGCCACGCGACATACTTCGTCTCAAGCAGCTTTTGGATGAGAACGGCCCACCGAGGAAACCGACGCCGACCTCTCTTGCTACGCGATCCCGCGGACGTTCTGTCGTCGGGTTGAACAATAAGTACGCCCAGATGAGTCGATTAGCACAAGGTCCCAATCTCATTGCTCAATCCCGCTGGCGCCAGGAGTCGGCCGTCGTGAGAAGGCGAGAAACTCTACCTTCCGGCGGTCCAGAGAAGGTATCGGAGCAGACCAACACGGATATTCTTTTCGCCGCTGGATGAACGTTCAGTTGGCAGTCAATACTTGCGACTGAGCAAGAGGAAATTCAGATCTTTCGCAACTGGCTCGTCACAGGGGGCGCAGACACCTAACTCGCATACCGCCGGTGCCGACTGCCAATACGTTAGGACAAACCAGTCGGGCGCGGCATCATAACCGTGCGGCCCAGAGCTCATCATCCAATAACATTTAGTCTTGCGGTACATAACTTTTTGGTCCGTTGTTTTGTTGTTCCCACGTCGCTAGCGTTCCTAGGTGCCTATCGATTAAACAAAAATCAGGACGGGAACGATCATGAAACACACCATGGGCAATGTGAGCCGCCGGACCCTTCTCAAGACCGGCGCCGTGCTTGGCGGGGGAGTTGTTGCTGGCGGCCTGCCGCTGTCGCAAGTCATCTGGGCCGCCGAAGGCAAGGTGCTGACGGCTTGTTCGGATGGCGACATAACCAAACTCGATCCGGCTTTCTACGCGCGACAGGTGGAAGTGGACGTGATGAGTTGCATCTATTCGAAGCTCACGCGCTATAAGCCAGGCTCCGAATGGAGCTGGGAACTCGAGGCGGCAGAAAAAATCGAGCAGGTAGACCCGACGCATATCCGCTTCCACCTGAAGAAAGGTATCAAGTTCACTGGTGGTCACGGGGAGATGACGGCGAGGGACGTGAAATTCTCCTTCGAGCGCATTTTCAAACTTAAATCGTTTCTTGCGCCCCAATGGGGTTCGCTCGATCGCGTCGAGGTGGAGGGCGACTATACTGGCGTGATAGTATTCAAGACGCCATTTGTACCTGTTTGGCTGCTTTCGCTCACCGATGCTACCGGTCATATCCTTTCCGAAGATGCGGTAATGAAGGCAACCAAGGACGGCGGTGATTTCGGCCTCAAGCCGCCAGCGTACTCTGGTCCTTACGTCCTCGCCGACTGGAAGCCCAACCAGTATATACGACTGACCCGCAATCCGGAATGGTCGGGGCCGAAGCCAGGGTTTGACGAAATCCGCGTTGTGCCAGTCGACGACCTCAAGGCCAGAGAACGCGCCTATCTGGCAGGCGATGTGGATTTCACTTCTATCAGTCTGGATTCCCTTGAAGAGTTCAAGAGCAATCCGCCAGCCAATACCAAGGTCGAGGAATGGCCCTCGCTCTGGTATTACTGGATCGGCATGAACATGGATCACCCGAAGCTGAAGGACATCAATGTCCGGAAGGCGATCCAATGGGCGATCGATGTGCCGCAGATCCTAAATGCAGCCTTTGCGGGCCAAGTCAGCGTGGCGACAGGCACCATTGCTCTGGGGCTCGTCGGCCACCGTGCGAAGGCGCTCGTACCGCCAGAAGGAGATCTGGTAAAGGCAAAGGAATTTTTGGAAAAGGCTGGCGTGAACAATCTGACCGTAACCATCGATTGCCAAAGCGATAGCCTTAACTCAACTATAGCTCAGATCGTTCAGGCACAACTATCGCAAATCGGCATTACGGTCGTGGTCAATGTCCGAGATAACAGCACGTTCTGGACGCTTGGCATGGAATCGGAGGGCGAGCGCTGGAAGGACTTGCAGCTCATCGTAAATGGGTTCATCGGCCTGCCTGATCCGAATTACAATACTAATCCGTTCTTGCAAAATCAAGTCGGCATCTGGAACTGGGAGCGCTTCCGCAGTGCGCGCTATGATGAGCTGGCCGCCAAGGCGAACACGATCGATAACCCGGAAGCGCGGGGGAAGCTGTACCAGGAGATGCAGGATCTGATGGAGGATTCCGGCGCCTACCGTTTCCTAACCAATGGGGCCAATCCAGTCATGTACCGCACTACAAAAGTGCTGGCCTCAATGCGTCCGGACGGTGCCCCCCTCTTTTTCGATTTCCAGCCGGTTTAGGCTTGAGCGATGTGATCGGCCGGGAATTATGTAGCTCGATCTCCTGAACGCATTTCCTCGCGGTCGCAATCATTGCGATCGCGGTCACGCATCTGTGCCTTATGATCCATGCAGTGCCGGGCAATCTTGCAGTAACTTTGCTCGGTCCGCGGGGCGACCCTAGAGAAGTGCGGAACGAGCAGATTTCTCGATGTCTGAGCAACAGGATTCACCGCCCGACTGGGCTTCAATCAATGGCGGTAACGTACCACTGTTTCAGACGGAAGGGCTGGTGCCGGATCAAGTTGACGTTGGGCGGAGGGAAGCCTGTCCATCTGATGAATAAACACTAGGGTTCTCAAATAGTGGGCAAAGGAACATCCATATGAAGCTGCATGAATATTCGAGTTATGACGCCACTGGGCTCGCGAACTTAGTTCGCAGACGTGAAGTCGCCGCGGTAGAGCTTGTCCGGGTCGCACGTGAGGCCCACGATCAAATTAATCCTACGCTCAACGCCGTGGTGGAGTTCTACGAGGACGCGGAGTCCGTGCCTTGCTCAGACGCAGGGCCGTTCGGCGGGGTGCCCTTTCTGCGGAAGGACATCAGCGCAACCGAAGCCGGTCGACTCTACGAATGTGGAAGTCGGCTCTACCAAGGGTTTCGTCCCACTGTTGAGAGCTATTTCGTTGAGCGGGCTCGGGCCGGGGGGTTGCGCATTGTGGGCCGTACTACGACGACTGAGTTGGGAGTATCGGGCCTTAGCGAAACGGCATTGTGTGGGATCACGCGCAATCCCTGGAATCTGGATCGGACAGCAGGCGGTTCGTCCTCGGGGTCAGGAGCAGCGGTGGCGTCCGGAATCGTGCCGATCGCGTCGGCCAGCGATGGTGGCGGATCCATTCGTATTCCGGCGGCCTATTGTGGGCTTGTCGGTTTCAATCCCTCGCGCGGGCGAATTTCCGGCGGGCCAAGTCGGCAAGATTCGGGTTTCGGTATAGGTCGGAGCTTCGTACATTGTCGCACGGTTCGCGATATGGCGTCGGCCCTCGATGTGCTATCCGGAAGCTACCCGGGTGACCCGTTCCTTATTCCCGGACCGGAACGCCCGTACGCTCAAGAACTTTCACGGCCGAGCGGCCGCTTAAAGATTGGCGTCGCATTGAGTGCATGGGCGGAGTTCAAGCTCGATCCGGAAATTCGCGACCGAGTGGCGGAAACGGCCAAAGTGCTTGAGGGAATGGGTCATGTGGTGCAGGAAATCGAGCCACCATTTTCTACTTCAGACTATCGCGAGGTTATCGGTGGCTCTTTTTATCTCGGCTATTCAAATCTAGATGCCGAGGCAAGTGCTCTTGGCCGTAAAGTGGATGAAACGACATTCGAACATCTCAATCTTATAGTTTATGAGAAGGCGAAGACTCTTCCTCTGTCCTATGCGGCGAAAGTCTTAGAGCACATTCGAAAAATACGAATTGATGTCGGAAAGGCGGTTCAGGGCTTCGATATCCTACTGACACCTACAATGCCTTGCACGGCTCTTCCGCATGATGCTTACTCGACGAGGGACATATCGATAGACGATTACCTAACCTTCGACGCAGTGGGGTTCTGCCAATATCTTGGTGTATTCAGTGTGACCGGTCAGCCGTCGGTGTCATTACCGCTCTTCGCCAGCGTCGAAGGATTGCCCATCGGGATCCAGATCGTTGGCCGCTTCGCAGATGAGGCAACAGTTGTCCGTATTGCCAGGGATTTGGAACAGGCATTCCCGTGGGCAGACCGGCGACCGCCTGTGTTTGCAGGATAACGGGATTAGATGCACCTTGGCAGCGACGCCTTAAGTGCGGAGAACTGGGTCATCTAGACCCGAGTTGGATAGGCTTGGTTGGCCGTTGCCTCCCATGTCGTATCTTAGCGAATGCGTGGTCGCCAAAAGTGTACACGATCATTGAGAAAATCGAACGCTTGGGCGGGCGCGCCAGGCGATCATCTGGCGGCTATTTTTGCAATTGAGGGACAACGAATGTCGACAGTCATCAAGGGCGCCAAAATCATCGCCGTGGATCGGAACTATGAAGCCGATATCCTATCGAAGGTGAAAAAGATCGTCGCGAGCGGCGAAATCTGAAGGGTATACCCATCTCAAGATGCCATTTGTGAGCCCGCCGAAATTTGGGAAGTGGTACCGCCCGCTGTCCGGTCGCAAACTCGACTGGTGCTAATTTGCAGGCGCGGCCCTGCCGGTGTGCTTCCCACAGGCAGGGCGAACCTTTTCAGGATTGTATGGAACTCTGCTGATCCGTGATCGAAGTCTCGACCGGAGGAGGCAGCTTTGCGTCTGGCCCTGTCGGTACAGACGAGCTTGCGGCTGTGCCCGGTGCGCTTGACGATTTGCCTGATCGGTCCGTCCTGCTTGGACAATTCCATAGCGGCCTCATTTATCTCATACCGACGCAGATCTCCTTCATACTGCAGTCGCTCGGGATAGGTCGGAAGCGTAACGTTTGGTGAAGGCCGCAGTCGACGGCCTTCAGAGCACTGGCCGTTGGGCAACCTCGCCTCCACTTAGTTGTTTGGGCCAGCTTTGTTGTTTGCTATGCCCCTCAAAACGGTGGGCCACTGAGGTTGAAGCTTTCTCTTGTCGGCAGGTTTTCAATTTGACTTTTTTAGGAGCCACACAGTGACGCGTTCTGTAAATCGACCTCCCTACGACCAGCTTGGCGTGGATGGCAGCGTGCCTCCGGGTTCCTCCTGGGCCGTCTATGGTCGCGAGGACCAATTGGGAAGCATCGGATTGTTGACGCCCGAATGCGTCTTGGGAGGAGCTGCCCTGGTATCAAAGGGTGCAGTCTTCTCTTTAAACTGGTCTCTCGACCTCCCCAACCCTGCGCTTTTTGGCCGTCGACGCTTGAAGCATACGATATGCTTCGATTCCTGCGGCACAGATGATATCTATGACGATTTCTTTCCGCAGTGTTCCTCCCAGTGGGATAGCTTATCGCATATCCGCCACCCGCATTGTGGGTTTTACCAAGGCTATCAGCAGGCGGATATAACCGGGCGTCCGGGGACTAGACTGGGTATCGAAAACTGGGCCAATAGAGGCATCGTTGGTAGGTTTGTGCTGGCGGATCTCGCTCGTTTTCGACAGGAAATAGATCGTCCGATCCGTCCCGGCCAATCTGACCCGGTAACGGTTGCTGAAATTGACGATTGTCTGACGAAACAGAAAACGAAGTTGAACTTAGGAGATATACTGCTCCTGCGGTTCGGTTGGATCCAATGGTATGAGAGCTTAGATTCCGGGGCGCGTGAGAGTCTGGCAAATGACGAGGCCTTTGCCGCCTGCGGTCTCTCGCGATCGGAGGAGACGGCTCGTTGGATATGGGAGAAGGGAGTAGCTGGCGTGGCTGGTGACAATCCTGCGCTGGAAGTTCAGCCTTTTGATACGGCAGTTGTCGACGGCTTTCTCCACTACCGGCTCATTCCCCTACTGGGCACGGCGATCGGCGAGATGTTTGCGCTGGACGCCTTGGCGACGGATTGCGCCGCAGACGGCCACTACGAAGGAATGTTTGTTTCGGCGCCCCTCAACAAGCTGGGTGGCTCCGGATCAACCGCCAACGCGCTCGCTTTGAAATAGCAAGACGGTCATCGCGAGATAGAACACAGAAGTTCGGATCGACGAGGGCCCTGCCGACAGGTTTTCGTGTCTGACCGCGTCGAGAAAGGCCACTGTTGGCGTTTTCGATCAAGTCCCAGCGGTCGGTCACCTGATCTGTTTGAGGCAGCGCCTTTGCGATCGCCTCGCCATCTCCGCCGCCCCGCTCACGAGCGGCTGTAACGATGATGGTTCGCGAGCCAGGCCTGCAATGTCGACTGTTCGCGAAGGGCAGCAATTTCACAGGGCGGCGTTCGAGATCTCAAACAGTTGTCCCGTATCGCTGGCCAGGCCGGAATGCGAAGTCGTCGATGCCAATGCTGGCGAATTTAATTGCGCGGCTATTCGGTTCGCCGGCGCACGAAACGCAACAGGGCGTCGTTACTTCCCCAAGTGATGCACAACCGTCCCGTGGGTCGCGCAGCTCTCCGCCACGATCTGCGCCTTCTCCGTAAGCGACCATTCGCGCCGCCGACCGGGGCCGCTTGAGAACGTAGAGCCGATGCGGCGGGAAGCGATGATGATTCAGAGTTTACGGTTAAGTCCAGCGATCTGGAGCCGGTGTGCCCGTTCGAGGTTTTCACGGGCCGCCGCGTGTTGCGAAACATGCGAAACATTGGCGATCATGCCCGTTCGACCGCAGCATCCCGATCGGCCTCATCGAAGACAATGAATGGCGCGTTGCCGCCGAGTTCGAGACGAGTTTCGTAATTGTGGACGCGCTCTGGCGATAGAGTTCGGCGCCTATTTGAGTCGAGCGTGTAAAGGTCAGCTTGCGAACGACCGGACCCCTCTTGGCCGATTTCGCGTACTGAACCGGTGATGACACTGAAGAGGCCCTGAGGCAGGCCGGCGCGCTCGGCGAGTACGGCAATGGTGATCGCCGAGAAGGGCGTCTGCGAGGCAGGCATCAACACCCATGGCGCAACCAGCTGCGAAGGCCGGCCCCGCTTTCCGAGCGATCATCGCATTAGGAAAGTTCCATGGTGGGATCGCCGCAACCTTCTTCGAGAAGCAGCTGTTCCGTCAGACAAGAATCGACATTGGGTTTTCGATGGCAGTCTTGAATGCGGCCAGCAGCTCAGCGCCGAGCGCGCCATCTATACAGCGGTGGTCGATCGACAAAGTGCAGCTCATCATCGTGGCGAATGCCAATTCGCCGTCCCTTTCAATTGGCCGTCGTTCTCCGGCACCAACTGCCAGAATGGCACTCTGCGGCGGGTTGACGATAGCAGAGAAGGACGAAACACCGTACATGCCCAGATTCGAAACGGCAAAGCCGCCGCCCTGGTATTCGTCGGGCTTGGGTCTGCTTTCTCGCGCTCGATTTGCGAGTGCTTTGATTTCGGACGAAACGGCGCCGAGGGATTTCTTGTCTGCTTGGCGAACGACAGGCGTAATGAGCCCTCCTTCCGTTGCCACAGCTACCGCGACGTCCACATCCAGCAGCTTTAAGATCGCGCGCTCCGTCCAGATAGCGTTGGCGTCGGGCACCAAACGCAATGCGGTCGCCGACGCTTTGACAACAAAGTCGTTCACCGAAATGCGCCGAGCCGGCTCGCGCGGTTCGTTTATTCGGCCACGGAGCGATAGCAACGCATCAATGTTGCATTCGACGTTCAGATAGAAGTGTGGAATAGTCGTTTTCGCCTCGACAAGTCGTCGGGCAATTGTGCGTCGCATCGAGCTGTGCGGGACTAGTTCGTAAGGTCCAATTCCTCGCGGTACGCTGTTGAGATCATTGAGCGACGACGTTGAACCCCCGTCTTCAGCGTTCTCGATGATTGGCTGCCTGAGGGCGACGTCGTTGGCCAGCCTCTCCACGTCTATACGAACAATTCTGCCCTTCGGCCCGCTTCCCTCTACTCCATGGAGCACGCTTCCGCTCTGCGCTGCCAGGCGGCGCGCCAGTGGTGAGGCTTTATGCCGAACTTGATTGGCTGATGAAAACTCAGCCTTTGCGCGAACTGGTCCAATTGATTGAGGCAAGGCGGCTTCAACTCTCGCTAAGGGGGCTGAGGCTGGCTCGTTATCTGGTGGCAACGCAAAGTCGCCGCGATTCTCTCCCCCGCTCAGCAATACAGCAATTATCTGTCCAACCTGCGCGCGTCCACCGGCTGAGACGAGAACTCTCTCGAGCTTGCCGTGGGCCTCGGCCCCAAGCTCCATTGTTGCTTTGTCGGTCTCCACTTCAGCGATTACTTCGCCTTTGGAGACCATATCGCCCTCAACCTTCAACCATCGAATGATAACTGCGTCTTCCATCCCGGCGGATAATGCGGGAAGCGTAATATTCAAGGCCATATGATTTCCCGTTACCTCAACCGCTGACAGGCATGCCTTGGTTAGCCATTACGGCGCGCAAACCCGCTTCAATATCCTGCTGTCGTGCAGCCGCAGCGGCTTCAAGGACCTTTGAAATTGAAGGAGAGGCTTCCGAGCCGTGCACGCGCGCAACTGGTTGGTCGAGCCAGTCAAAGCATCGGCGTTGCATCTCGTCGGCAAGCCATCCCCCATAAGAAGTGCCAGAGGTGCCCTGCTCTACAATGACCACATTGCCGGTCTTGCGGATCGAGGACTCCACCGTCTCCCAGTCGAAGCCCGCCCGGTCGAGAGTACGCAGATCTATTACTTCGGCATCAATGCCCAACGCTTCGACGGCTGCGAGCGCTTTGGCCACCATCGCGAGGTAGGTGACTACTGTCACTTTCGTTCCCTGGCGCACAACCTTCGCTTTGCCGAGTGGAATGAAGTAATCGAGGTCATCCGCTGGAGCAGGGCCTTTTGAGGCGTAGAGCTCGACATGTTCAAGCACCAGCACGGGATCGCGACACAACAGAGCAGAATTCATCAATCCAACGTAGTCAAATGGTGTAGACGGAGCGACGATGCGCCACCCTGGTGCGGTTGCGAAAATGCCGGCCGGATCCATCGAATGTTGGGAGCCGTAGCCAGTGCCGATCGCGACTTTTGTGCGCAGAACTACCGGCATATCACTGTCTCCGCCAAACATGTGCCGAGCCTTGCCGATTTGGTTGAAGACCTGGTCGGCGGCAACCCACATGAAGTCCGGATACATAAACTCGATGACTGGCAGCACCCGACCGTCAGAAGCCATGCCTCCGGCAAGGCCAGTAAATGCATTTTCCGATATTGGCGTGCCCAATACACGATCCGGAAATTCCGCAGAAAGCCCCTTTGTCGCTCCGTTGGTACCGCCCTTGAGCCTGTGCACATCCTCCCCCAAGACGACAACACGCTCATCGGTTTTCATACGTCGACCCATAACGCTGGCGACAGCATCAATGAAGCGAGCGTCCTCCGTGATCGCGCCTGAGAAATTTTCGAGTTCCTCAAAACGTGCACCATTGAATTCGGACAAATCGCCTCGCAGGCCGAAATCCCGGAAACTCTCCTCGGGCCACAGGGATGGAATAATCCGCTGTTTGCCGTCATGAGTCTCAACGAGCTCGGTTGCGACATCATCCATTAAATTGACGCACCGGTCGCGCAGCAGCCGTACGGCGTCTTCACCGAGCACCTGACGTTCCAGTAGATTTCTTGCCAGGGCATCTAGCGGATCTCGAGTGCGCCATTCGGCTTCTTCTTCCTTTGATCGGTATCCAAACGCGCTACCGGTCATAGGCCCATTCTGATGGAAGTATCGATAAACATCCGCCTCGATAATCGTCGGGCCATTGCCAGCGCGCATGATCCCGTTCGCCTCTTCGGACGCTAGATGGACCGCCACCGAGTCCATCCCGTCGACTTTGAACGCAGGAATTCCGAAAGCCAGCCCGCGTGACGATAGACGCGGCTCCGCTGTGACCTCATCGACGCGAGTGGAGACTGCGTAACGATTGTTCTCAATAAAGAAGCAAATAGGAAGTTTCCATGCAGCAGCAAGGTTCATCGTCTCCAAGACCGAACCGATATTCGTCGCCCCGTCGCCAAAGTAAGTATAAACAACGTCCCCTGTTCCAGCTCGCTTGTGCGCCCAGGCGGCACCCGCTGCCATTGGCACGCCGCCGCCTACGATAGCGTTGGTTCCAAGATTGCCGGATTCCGCCCATCGCAGATGCATGGACCCGCCGCGACCGCGGCAAAACCCTTGCGACAGGCCCAGAATTTCTGCGAGCGTCCTCTTGGCAAGCGTTCGGATATCCCCTCCAAACGCGGCTTTGGGATCGATCCCTTCTTGCGATACGTATCCCAGTGCCTTTGCCAGGAATTGATGATGGGCGCGATGCGAGCCGTTGACTTGGTCCGACGGCCTCAGGGACGTTGCGGAGCCGACAGCGCCCCCTTCCTGACCGATGGCCGAATGAGCAGGGCCATGCACGAGTCCTAACCCGGCAAGCTCGAGCACTTTCTCCTCAAATGCTCGGATCAGATGCATCTGCGACAGCATTGTGCCACTAAGCTTGATATCAAAATCGGCGCGATCACCAGCACTGGGGCGTATTTCACGCCACATTTGCTTGGGTGAAAGATCAATATAGTCCGGCATTCCTTTGTCTCTCTAGTTATGCCCGATTGCCAGTCAGGTCTCAGATTTGCCGCGAAATGCTCTCGCCATCAGAAGCGTATTGAGTTTCTCCGACGTAGGCGGGATTTCAGTGAGAGCCGAGAAAACCTCCCTAGCCTAAACGCTCCCGTACGGGCTTTCTGTTGCCGACCGGAGTACGAGAGCGAGGCCTTCCTATCGTCTTTCCTGTTGTATGAAAATCTACGTCCCAGCTCCTTCCAAGTCAAGCGAAATGTATCCAAATATGCCACTCTGCTGGGAGATGCTATTGATTTGAGGCAAGGATTTTGACCAATTGGATACTATCGGTTGAGCAAGCAAAGCTTCTAGGGCTTTTGCGTTAGCCGCCAGCGGTTGCGATGAGGCGATGTCGGCCGAAAGGGCCTCAGGGGCCCGATGTAAGCACGGCCTTCCATCGCGCTACAGCGTGCAGTCGATGGAGGTGGGGTGATCGAGAGGTCGCTGCCCTCCTTCCTGTGGGCAAACTGTTAGATTGTTGCGAGTCAGCGAGAATTTGACTGAAGCCATCGGTCTCAACGAGCTACCTTGCGAGCTAGCCAATGCCGAAAATCCGCCGACATCGCCTCATCGCGACCGCCGGCGGTTAACGTGACAACGCCGTCCTGACACGCGCCGCGCTGCAGCGGCATGCACCCTAAGTCGTCGCCCTGCGTGATGCGGTGATGAGCTAAGTCGGTTCGAAGGTTGATTCTAGCCGGAAGAGAGGGCAGCTAGCCGCGCTGTCACTCGCGGGTTTTCCTGCGGCTCGATTGAAAGGTAGGAGCGCTTCAGCTCTTCAAACGCAGCATCTGTACCTGCAAGAGTCTTCTTAACATCCTCCTCGGTATGCGCCGACGTCACAAACATGTTGTGGTAGGGATGCAAATAGACGCCGCGCCTCACTGCGGCCGCGGTCCAAAAATAGCCGATCCGCATATCAGGATCATCATTGAAAAGAATCTGAGGCATCTGCGCAGGCCCGGTTTGTCTAACGCTAAAACCATGGGTCTTAGCCTGCTGGTCGATTCCGGAACGGATTTCCGCAGCGATGTTGATCATCTTCTCAAGATAGTCCGATTCACGGATTTGCCGCAGGGTCTCTATGGCGGCGACCATCGCAACGGCCGAGAACCAAAACGAACCGGTAGCGTAGATCGATTGCGCGGCTGACCGGGCTTTGTCTGTTCCCAGAAGCGCTGACAGCGGGTAGCCGTTCGCTAGTACTTTTCCCCAGCAAGTGAGATCGGGCTTGACGTTAAATTGGGCCCACGAACAATCTCTTGCCAGTCGGAAACCAGAACGTATCTCATCTACTATCAACAGTGCATCGAGATCGTCGCAGATGGCACTCACGCCACGTGCATATTCCACACATGGCAATGTCTGATCTTGGAAGATCTCATGTCGGAATGGGGTCGCGAACACACCAGCGACATCACCCTCGGCGGACTTTATCGCATCTTGAAGACTGTCAAGGTCGTTATACTTAAAATAGATGAAGTGAGCACGATCTTCCGGAAGGATTCCTGTTAGATTCGGCGTGTTCCAAATCGACGCTCCATGATAGGTACCTTTCGCGATCAAAATCTTGCGACGACGAGTATATGCTCTGGAAAGGATGGTCGCCATTGAAGTTGCATCTGAGCCATTCTTGCAGAACATCGCCCAGTCGGCATGCTCGATCATGCCAACGAAGTCCTCGGCAAGCTTCACCATGTGCTCAGACGGCCCGGTCATCGTATCGCCAAGCTCAACTTGCCGTCGCGCTGCCGCCTCCACTTCCGCGTTGTTGTAACCGATCAGGTTAGGACCGAAGGCGCACATATAGTCGACATATTCATTGCCATCGACGTCCCAAATTCTTCCACCGCTCGCTTTGCTAAAGTACTGGGGAAAATCGGATGGCAGCATGCCAGTAGATTGGTGGCCGTACATTCCTCCAGGAATGACCTGACGAGCTCTTTCTCGTAGCTCCTTGTCCTTAGAATTTGTGCGCATCTTGCTGACTCCGGCAAAGTGCCCCTTAGTGGCCGACCCACCGAGAGCGAGTTGTTCATAATTGCAGGCAAAGCTTTTCCGCAGTCTGCGGTTCAGTTAGTCAGAGCCGCCGCATATCCAACACGAAGAGTGAAGCCATTGGATACAGTTGTCAACCACATTGGCTGAATATCGTGGAAGATACGTCATATTGGATACATCCGTGCTTTAGGCGCTGACGTTGGCTACCATGTGTCAGGCTGCCGCAAACAGCCTTTGCGTCCTCAATGTTCCAAGCGATGTCAAGCCGGTTACAATTTGCGGCAGCAAGCCTACCGAGGCCGGTATCTTCATTATCGCGATGTGGCTGTTGCCGAGATCGACCAGCACGCTCAACGATCTCCAAGATAGGTAAACTCCGTGACGCGCCCCGAACGGCGGCTCTTCAGACCCTCCGCTACCGACGTCAGCTTGGAACACCACGCCCATGGGGCGGCAGGCGTTCGACCGGCGTTCCGTTCATGTGGATTTCACTGCCGCTCGGCTCTTCCAAGCCCTCCAACATCATCAGCGCTGTCGTCTTGCCTGCACCCGGAACCGCCGTGCAGTGTCAGGAATTCGCCGCGCCGGATATCTAGGTTTGAGGTTGCGAATGACCGTGTGGCGGCCATAAGCCGCGGGGGTTCTGTCAAACTTAACTGCGTTCCGACTTCTATCAAAAAAGGACGCCGGACGATCGTCACCTGGAGGCGAACTTGGTTACGAGGAAGGCGTCATAGAACCGGCCGTTTCACCGCCGTCGACACTCAGCGCAATGCCATTGACGAAGCTCGAGGCGGGTGAAAGCAACCAGAAGGCGGCTTCCGCTACGTCCTCCGCCGTTCCAAGCCGTTTGACTGGGATGCGACTTTCCAGTATCTGCCTGCGGCCGGGAATCTCCAGAGTCCTACCCATCATGCGTGTGGCGATCTGTCCGGGGCATATTGCGTTGAAGCGGACTTCGGAACCGAACTCTAGCGCCAGCGCATAGGTGAGGCCAATTAATGCAGCCTTTGAGGCTGTGTATATGGCAAGCCCTTCCTCGCCGACCAGCCCGGCGATCGATGACATCATAACCACCGCGCCCTTGCCAGCACGCAAGCCTTTCAGCGCATGACGCGTGAATAGGAAGGCGGAGCCAGTATTGACCGTCATCACACGGTTCCAGTCGGCGAAGGTCGCCAAGTCGAAGGCCTGCCGCGCGCTGATACCGGCATTGTTGACGAGGCCAGCTATTCGCCCATCGCCGAGATCGAGCGCAGCCCGTACGGCGCGCTCGCAGTCGGCCTCTACGGAAGCATCGCCAGTCACGAATACTGCCTGAGGCACTTCGAGCATCAGGGCTCGCGCCGCTTCACGGTCACGCCCGGTAAAAACCACACGGGCTCCGTCCGCCGCAAATCGCCGAACGCAGGCGGCGCCGATGCCATGGGTGCCGCCTGTAACGAGGACGACCTTGGATGCGAAGCTCGCGCTCATGCGGCGCCATCCCTGTAGTCGACGTTGGTGCAGAACCGGCCGACATCCTGACGGTGCCAGTAGGTGTCCTGGATGCGGCAGGTCAGGGCACCAGGCTTGCCATCGCCGTAGATATGGCCGTCCAGCGCGGTAACCGGCATGATGCCGCCGGCAGTGCTGGTGATGAAGATCTCGTCAGCTGCGCGCAACTCACCGGCGCTGACTTGTCGGACTTCGCAAGGAATGCCCGATTCTTCGGCAATTTCTATAACCGTGCGCCGCGTCATACCCTCGAACACGCCGCGGTCTGGGGTCGCCAGCACACCGTTACGCACCGCGAAGACGTTGAATCCGGCGCCTTCCGTGACATTGCCATCGCGGTCGACCAGCACGGCAACGGTAGCGTCGTGATCATACGCCTCTAAAATACCCATGGTCAGGTCCAGCCAATGGAAGTTCTTAATGCGCGGGTCTACCGCTTCGGGCTGGATGCGCTGCACCGAGCTTACCACCATCCTGAGGCCGTCGCGGCGCTGTTCTTCATTGGCGATCCATACGAATGGCTGGGCAAATGCGTAGAACCGGTTCTGGCACAGGCGCGGGTCACGCGTGCCGCGCGGAGGGATGCCGCGGGTACAGGTCATCTGCACATAAGAATCGCGCAGACCGCTGCGGCGCACGCATTCCATCAGAATGCTGGCAATCTCCGAGGCGGAATAAGGCAGGCTCATGCGCAGGCCGCGCATGGAGGCTTCGAAGCGTTCGATGTGGTCATCCAGCCGGAAAAAGCGTCCCTGCCAAACATGGACCACGTCGTACGTGGCGTCCGAGCGGACGAAGCCACGGTCGGTCAGCGGCACGCTGGCCTGCGCTAGGGGCATGTAGGCGCCTTCGATGAAGGCTATACCGTGGGCCGGGCTGAACTGTGTGTCAGTCATTTGTCGTTCGTCCTGTTATGTCTGCTTCGCATGAGAAGGCCGACACTGACGAGCGTCAGCTTCCGCCACGCACACCAGGAATGTCGCCATGGCCAAAATGGAAGGAGCGATATTTCCACGGATGCCCACGTTAGCTCACACCTTTCCAAACTGTCAACGCATTGGATACATCTACATCGTTGTTGGCGACGCTTCTGATAATTTCCTTGCCAATCGTGGGGTATTGGATACGTTTCATTCTATTCACACCGGATCTTTCACGAGGGAGTCGACATGGATGAACTGAGAGACCGCACTGCCGGCGGACGAGACGGCCGCGGAGGTCTCCCGGGGCTGGCCGGCACCGATCATGTAGGCTTCACCGTGCCCGACTTGGACGAGGCCGTCGCCTTTTTTGTCAACGTCATAGGCTGCGATCTGTTCTACGAACTTGGCCCGTTCCAGGCCGATGACGATTGGATGCAAGAGCATCTCAATGTCCATCCACGCACTGTGATGAAGCGACTAAGGCTCATGCGTTGTCGCAACGGCTCCAATTTCGAGATCTTCGAATACACGTCTCCCGACCAGAACCACCTCCAGCCGAGGAACAGTGATGTGGGCGGCCACCACCTTGCGTTCTATGTCGACGACATTAATGCCGCCGTCGCCTATCTGAAGGCAAAGGGTGTGCGCGTACAGGGGCAGCCGACCGTGCGCACCGCAGGGCCGAGCGCAGGACAGAGTTGGGTCTATTTCCTCGCGCCCTGGGGTATGCAACTCGAACTGGTGTCGTTCCCGAAAGGCAAGGCCTATGAGCGCAACACACCCCGGCGTCTGTGGCATCCGGCCGATCCGGCCGGATGAGCCGGGTGACCATCCATTCGAGCTTGGATGCTTCAGACAGGTTTGTCGTTCTGGTCGGGTCGATCCGGGGCCTTTTGTTGCAGCGACGTGGTGCCGCTTCATCTGCTTCGCAATTCGTAACAGACCTCCGAAGTTGTGCAGGCGCGCCATTCACTCAAGTGAAAATGTCGCGGTGGGATTGGAGTTCGAGACGCGTTCTGCGAATATGCCCGTAAAGAAGCAGGCTGGCCTGCTCCCCGTCACGGCGCGCGATGGAGTCCACGATCAAAGCATGCTCGTGACGTACTGCGGACATGGCATTCCCGCCGGCCACAATCGCGAAAGCCCTTCTGTAGTGTTGCGTCGAATTCCAATATGTTTCGATCATCTGCAGCAGGCGAGGCATGGCCGCGCCTTGGTAGCTAAGGATGTGAAATTCCCGGTCAAGGCGAAGAAAGGTATCTATGTCCTCGGCGGTCTCGATGGCCTCTGCAAGTGAGGCTAAGTGCTCAACGCACTGATCGGGCAAATTCGGCGTACTCTCCCTGAGTGCCAGTGGCTCCAACTGCTCACGAATCTTGTAGATTTCGATGCATTCTTCTTGGTCCAAGCGAGCTACCCACGCACCGCTGTTTGGCACAAGGATGACCAATCCTTCACTTTCCAGTGTTCGAAGTGCCTCCCGCACCGGAATGCGGCTGGCCCCATACTCTTCCGCAAGTTCCTCTTGGCGAAGGCGGCTACCCGGTCGCAAGCGACTCGAAAGTATAGCCTGACGCAGAGCACCAGCGACCTGACCGCTCACAAGCGTGAGTGCGCCATCCGAGACATTGTTGACAGCGGTGCCTTTCTTTCTTCGGGGCATCAGCGGGTGAACTTTCTAACTATCGTGGTCCAGTTTAGACCGCTCGCGGAATCCTACCGGCGGCCGCGCGCGGATATACCAAATATTGCTGCACGTTTCTGAGCTCGCGACGGGCTTGAGCCGTAGCTAGATAACATCGTTAATGTCCATTCTCAATTACTGGATACATCGCATGTGGTATTCCGATGAAGCCGGCCACCGATTCCAATTTGAAGCCGGGCAGTCATTCCGATTTCATGCCGTCCACCGTTCCGATTTGAAGGCGGCCATTTTTCGGTCTGATCTCGGGTTCGTTGATGTTTGGATTGGGTT
The DNA here is from genome assembly GCF_040319965.1 of Mesorhizobium sp. M0830. Classification (NCBI taxonomy): domain Bacteria; kingdom Pseudomonadati; phylum Pseudomonadota; class Alphaproteobacteria; order Hyphomicrobiales; family Phyllobacteriaceae; genus Mesorhizobium; species Mesorhizobium sp. M0830. The sequence continues at coordinate 18,213 of NZ_JAMYOR010000078.1, forward strand.
TTGTTTCAGGTCAAGCTTCGGCGTTTTCGAGTGCGATTGGCGGGCGCTGTTTTCGCATGCTTTCACCGGTGAGATCGATGCAATAGGCGTTGTTAACGAGCCGATCCAGGATCGCATCGGCGAGCGTCGGGTTTGCAATAATCTCCCACCAGCGAACCACGGGGACCTGACTTGTGACGATGGTTGAGCGTCGTTCGTAGCGGTCCTCAATGATCCCCAGGAGATCGCGGCGTTGGTCGTCATTGAGTTTTTCCGGTCCCCAGTCATCAAGGATCAGCAGGTCGGTTCTGCCAAGAGATTTGAGGATCCTGCCGTATCGCCCGTCGCCTCTTGCCAGCGAGAGGGCGGCGAACAGCCGGGGAACCCGGTGGTAGGCGATGGAGAAGTCTTCACGGCAGGCCTTGTGGCCGAGAGCGCAGGCAAGCCAGCTTTTGCCGACGCCGGCTGGCCCTGTGACAAGAAGGCCATGATGCTTTCTGATCCAGTCGCAGCCGGCAAGCGTCATGAACAGATTGCGGTCGAGGCCGCGTGCGGCGCGGAAGTCGGCATTCTCGATCTGCACGTCATGGCGAAGTTTGGCAGCCCTGGCGCGAGCCTCGAAACGCTTCTGGCGGCGCATGTCGTCTCGTTCGAGCAGCATGACAGGCCATTCGCTGTTCTCGAGGCCGCGCGCTTCAGACTGTGCGTCGAGTTCCCCGCTGGCTTGAGAACCCCTATAACCAGCTGTTCTGCGGCGAGGAGTTCTTCCAGCACCGCCTGCCCTTCGACCGCGCAGCTCGCTGACGCGCTGGCGTCTGGACGAGGAGCGGCTGATAGCCTTGTGCCAGGAGAGCCTTGCGGCAACGACGCGGCTGGGGGCGGCCAAACCGGCCGCCTTCCGTGCGGTGATCGTCGACACCACCGTGCAGGAGAAGGCCATCACCCTCCCGACCACGCCAAGCTGATCATCGGGCCCGCGAGCGGCTGGTGACGCTGGCCAAAAAACACGGCATCGGCCTGCGCCAGTCCTATGCGCGGGTCGGCAAGTTCGCACTGATCAAGCATCAGCGTTATGCCCATGCCAAGCAGATGGGGTTGATGCCAGCCTTCTCAGACGGCATCGCAATGTGCCAAGATTGTGGTGTTACAGCCACGCAAAGGAAAGGCAGGCATCCATGAAAAAGGTTACCATCATCGGGGTCGATCTGGCAAAGAACGCCTTTCAGTTGCACGGGGCGGCAGGTGATGGATCGGTTGTGTTCCGCAAGAAGCTGTCGCGCCTGCAGTTTGGCAGGTTCATGGCGGGTCATCCGACATTTATCGTGGCGGTGGAGGCGTGCGCCGGCTCCCATTATTGGGCTCGCGAGATGGCCAGCTTGGCCATCAGCCAAAACTGATTGCCCTTGGCTATGTCAAACCGTTCATCAAGCGGCAGAAGAACGACGCAGCGGATGCGGAGGCGATCGTCGAGGCGGCGCAGCGGCCAACGCTGCGTTTCGTCGAGACAAAGAGCGAGGAGCAGCAGTCCCGGGCGATTGTGTTTCGCACCCGCGAACAGCTGGTCAATCAGCGCACCGAGTTCGTCAACGCCTTGCGCGAGTTCGGCCATGTTGCTCCGCAAGGCATCGGCCACCTGCGGCGTCTGGCAGAGATCGTTGAGGACGAGAACACGGAACTGCCGGATCTGGTCCGCGAGATCTGCGGCGATCTGTGGACCAGATCGACCAGCTGACTGGCCGGCTCGACGCATTGAAGAACACGATCGACGCGCTGTCCAGGAAAGCTGAAACATCGCAACGCTTGCAGACCATGCCCGGTGTCGGCCCCATCGGCGCCTTTCCCATCGAAACCTTCGCGCCGCCGATGGCGACATTCAAATGCGGCCGTGACTTCGCGCTTGGCTTGGGCTCGTCCCGTTGCAGAGGTCGACCGGCGGCAAGCAACGACTAGGAAAAACCTCGAAGATGGGCCAACGCGATATTCGACGGCTGCTCATCATCGGCGCCATGGCTGTGGTCCGATGGGCATCCCGGAAGGGCGCGCCCGAGGGCTCCTGGCTCGCCCGCATGATCGCGAAGAAGCCGCGCATGCTTGTGGCCATTGCGCTGGCCAACAAGATGGCGCGTGGCATCTGGGCCATGCTGACAAAGGAAGAGGATTACCGGAATCCGGCAACGGTGCCTGAATGAGCATTCAGCAGCACACCTGAAGCCGGTTCGTCGGGAATGTGAGGAAGGCCTGAACTGCATGGGCAAATGATCGATCAGATCGGGGTCAGGAAAACCAGAATGACGCACCGAGCCCCACGCTCGCTTTCTAGATTTGGACCTGATCCGCGCATCACCATACCGGCCCGCGGCACGTCATGGCCGCAACTCAAAGCCTGACACAAGACCGCACTCGATCATGCGTTCAAAGGTTCAAAATCTTCCTTGCAAAACGGCTGGCATCCACACAAGTTCAAGCGCGCCAACCGGGCGCTCAAGCGGCTGCGCCCCCTGCTCGGCGCGGTGATCCGCGACATTACCCGCAAGCTCGCCGGGCAGCCCGAACTGACCCGGGTCTTCGGCCTGCCGCTGTCGCTTGCCCGGGCGTCAGGGACCAGCGGCAGCGCCAGCGCGGCCGCAAGGTCTATTCCCTGCACGCTCCCGAGGTGGAATGCATCGGCAAGGATAAGGCCCATAAGCCCTATGAGTTCGGCGTCAAGGTCTCGGTCGCCACCACGCTGCAGCGTAGCCGCGGCGGCCGGTTCGTCGCCCATGTCAAGGCACTGCCCGGAAATCCCTGTGACGGCAGCACGCTGGCCACCGTCATTCCTGCCATCGAGACCGCGGTCGGCGCCAATCTCGGCAAGATCGTCGCCCATGCCGGCTATCGCGGCCACAACGCGTTGAGGGACAAGATGTTCAAGGTCCATCTCGCCGGCTACAGGCGCGGCCTCACCAAGGCCATCAAGAGCGGGCACTGCGACGCGCCGCGCCGCCGTCGAACCGGTCATCGGCCATCTCAAGCAGGTCCACCGCCAGGGCCGCAACTTCCTGGCCTTCCCCGAAGGTGACGCCAACAACGCTATGCTCGCCGCCGTCGGCTACAACTTGTATGGGGCGATGATTGTCAAGCTTGCTCTTCGTTCATTTCCTCATCTCCTGGTTCGGCCAGTTGGCGACCATCTCCTCGACCTTGGGCTTCGAACGGGCCGCCGCGCGCAGTGACGGTCAAGGGTGGGCCGCAGGCCCACCGCGCAGCGACTTGTCCTTGACGGTCACGAGCACGGCGGCAGGCTTTGTCGGGTCGGGTGAGCCCCTTTCTTGCGGGGGCCAAAACGCCGACGACAGATTCCGAGGCGAGCTCGCCGAGCCAGGCGCGAAGGTCGCGCGGCAGACTTGTATGCGGTAGATCCCCCGTGGATCTGAACCATGATGCAGCATGCGCATCGGTGGCGAAGCTCCGGGGCGGCGGGCCCATTTCTTCAGAACGGCCTGTAGAACACCATGTTGTAGCGCGGGTCACCGCCACCTCGGATCGTCATCGGCAGACCCTGCTGCGGGCCCGCCAATTGGCTTGTTCTCCTCTTCCCACGTGCCCCTCATCACGCCGCACGAAAGACGACGCCCTGCGCACCTCGCCGGTGGTGACGAGACGCCACAGCGCAATCAGCAGCTTGCGAGCCAGCGCCACGATCATCGTCTTGCGTGTGGTTTTGCGGCCATCAGCCGTTCGCGCCTAGTACCATTGGGCGAGGTCGCTGTCCTTCTGGAAGCTCAGAAACCGCCACGCCAGTTGAATCATGCCCCGCCGCACGCGGGCATTGCCGGAGCGTGCCAACCCCTTCTCGCGCCGGCGTTGGCCGCTCTCGTCCGGCGACCCCGTCAGCCCGGCATAGCGCGCCACGGCGCGGCGATCGCGCAAGCCGCGCGACAGGGCCTCGTGGACCAGCATGTCGGCCGTCTCGAAGCCGATGCCGATGATCCGCGCGATGAGGCGTACCATCGCGTGCAGGCCGCTCGCCGCCGCAGCGGGGGCGGCCGCCAGCCGGCGCAGGCGTTCCTGCTCGATGGTGCGGATCCGCTCACGCATCAGGCTGAGCCGCGCAAGCAAGCGGGAGAGCTCGGCGCAGGTGTTGTCCGGCAACGGCGTCCCCTCCGCCGTGCGGATGGCCGCGAGCCTGTCCGCCGCGCTGCGCAGGCTTAAGCGGAAGCTGCGGATGCCGAGGCGGGTGAGGACCGCCTTGATGCGGTTGACGAGCCGCGTCTGCTCGCCGACCAGGCTCTCCCGCTCGCGGCTCGGTCGTCGCGCGTCCTCCTCTTCGATGGTCGGGATCGCAGCCATGGAGCAATGGCGTTTCTCGCCGCGCAGCCAGCCAAGAAAGGCACGCACGCATCAACAGCTCGGTGTCAAGGCGATCGGTCTTGGCGCGGCGGTGCTCGCGCGACACCGCAACGCTGGCGGGATGGATGGCGTAGGCCTCGATGCCGTGCGCCCGCAAAAAGCGCGCCAACCAGAAGCCGTCGCCAGCCGCCTCATAGGCGACGGCGATGCGCTTGATCGGATGCCCGGCCCGGCCGGCTTCGTCGCGCAGCGCTGCAACAGCTTCAACAGTGCTGGCGCATCGGCATCGAGCTTCTTGAGCGGCTGGCGTTTGAACAAGCGCGGCGACCAGCCACTTCGCCTTGCGCATTTCGATGACGGCGATGATCGTGTTATCCTGCTCAAGAGCGGTGAGGGACCGGCTCGCGTCAAAAGATTGCGACATGGGACACTCCTTCTGCTGGATGTCTGCGGCCATCAGATAATCGACTCAGGTACGGCACCGTAATCAACTCGGCAACGTGATAACCAACATCCTTCAATCCCGCATAGCCCCATAGGTTTAAAAAAACTCTTTCGTCATCCCCATCACAAACGGGTTCAACTCGCTCGGCCACGCACGCGACCGAGCCCCAATTTCTGACTTGCTGCGGACAAGCTTAGACTGCGGAGAACTCAGGTATTTCACATTCTAGACTATAGTTTGCCGCCGGTCGCCCAGTTATTTGGTTCATACTCATCAAATAAGACGTGGATCTGTTCGGTTCTCAGGTTCAATTTTTTTGCAAAATAGCTTGGTGATCTCGGCGGACAGTTCTGCCTTCTTGTTATCGTCTGATTGAACGTTTCGATATGAATAACAGGTATGACGTTTTCCTTCTTTGAACCTGCGGATTGGCATGCTAAATCAAAACTCTGCAATGGGGGCGCCAAACATCGCCTCATCGATTTCCAAACCAAGGCCGGGACCCGTCGGAAGCGAGATGTGGCCGTCTGTCACGCGAATTGCGTTCTTTGGATCATAGTGACTTTCGTCAGAAATTCTATTGACCCAACTGCATCCCTCAAACAAATCTGGCCTCACTGTGGCCCCAAGGTGGGCGCAAGCCGCCCCTGTAATGTCGCCTCCCCAACTATCATCGCTAGTGTGCGGCAGCGAGCGAACTTCGCAGATGTCTCGGAAAGTCGCCATTGGCTTCAAACCGCCAATCCGGGTGATCTTCATTCCAAAGCCGTCGCATAGCCCGCTGCCAATGGCCTGTAAAACCGTGTTGAGGTCCACTCCGTTCTCATCCAGATAAATAGGATGCCGCACTCTTGAACGTATGGCGCCAATTTCTTCGATAGTATTGCAGGGTTGCTCAAAAACGAATGAGAGACTGCTGCACTGTTCGCTCAAGAAAATTGCGTCTCGCGTGGTCAGGTTTCTGTTCCCATCTACCGCCCAGCGCATTCCTTTTTTCAGGTTCTCACCAACCTTCCGTATGACCTCGATATCCTGCTCTACAGGCCGTCCCGCAATTTTAGTTTGGATTCGAACATATCCCCCGGCCTGAGCCTCTCTTACAGAGCGGACGACTTCGTCTGCGTCGCCGACCCCGATGAAAAAGTAAAATGGGACGCGCTCCGTTGTTGCGCCGCCCAGAAGGTCTGCAACCCGCATTCCCATCCGCTTACCAATCAGATCGTGCGCGGCTATATCAAGCGCCGCCTTCGCATAAGAATGTCCGTTTAAAAGTGAATCCATCTTGCGGTGCAGCAGCGCCGGGCTAATGGGCGCGCCGATCAGACCAGGGCCCATTTCCATGATTGCCGCTCGAGCTCCCAGAGCGTGGCTTGGAGCGTAAGTCGGACCAATTGGACAAGTTTCACCCCAGCCAATCAGGCCACTATCTGAAATGACCTGCACGATTGTAGAGTCGAGCTCTGAAAGCGTGGCCTGCCCAACAGTGACCTTTCCTCCTGGGATCGAAAGCTTCTTTTGGAAAACTCGGATGCGCTTTATATTCATGAAAATCTCCCCCCGGGTGTTATCACGATTGGCCTTCGGCGGACGCCGTTGCACTGGCCCAAAAGTATGATCTGGCTATCCAAAACGCTACGATCGTGAGCTATAGGCGCGGGCGCGTTGCACTTCAAATGAGTATTATTGGCTCGCCGGATAACCAGACGTCATGACCTTATTCAAGGGTCGCGTTAGGCGGCGCAATTTCGGTGCCAATGTCAGGCACTCCATGACTTCAGCTTGTATGAGGCATGATTTCTTGGATGCTTGCGGAGAGGCTGCATGCTGGCATAGATCACTGAGCAGGCCGCCACCCGCCAGGTCTCATCATTTTCACCGGGCAATCGCTAAGCGGGATAGCCAAGAGCTTGAAGCTTTGCGGCCATCTTTCGCGCGTGACCGGGTGGACGCGGTCGTCCCGCTGCGTGGTGGCGAGCAGGATCGGCGGATAGGGCTGGCCCGGCGTCGCGGCGTGATAGTGACCTGCCACTGAGTTTTTCCTCCATCTGAGATTAGAGTCCGGCCCTTGATTGAAGGACGGACTGATGAAGAGAAAGCGTTTC
>NZ_JAMYOR010000079.1:0-23727 GCF_040319965.1 Mesorhizobium sp. M0830
GACGGTTCGCGTCTCCTCTACCGTGGCGTCCTCGCGCGCGAATGCGAGCGCCGCTTCCGTCATCGTCTGGATCTCCTCGATGGTCTTCAGCATCTTTTCCTGAAGTTCGTGATCCTGGACAAACTCCGCGCGCAGCCGGAGCGAGGTCAGCGGCGTACGCAGGTCGTGGCTGATCGCCGCCAGCATGCGCGTGCGGTCCTCGACGAAGCGCTGCAGGCGCTCCTGCATGCGATTGAACGCCTCGGCGGTCTGGCGGATATCATCCGGCCCTGATTCCGGTAGCCGCGGCACGGCCTCGCCGCGGCCGAACAGTTCAGCGGCATTGGCGAGCCGTCGCAGCGGACGGGCGATTGCCTGTGCCCCGAAAATCGCTATGGCGGACAGGATGAGCGCGGTGAGCGCCAGCGATATCGCCGATTGCGTCATCCAGAAGGCGTTCGGCATTGCCTTGGCGTAGGCCGCATTCAGCCAAGTGCTGTCATCGAGGCGGACCGAAAGGCCCATGCCGTTTGGGGCGGCGTCCATATAAATAAACTTGGCCGGCCGCGAGAAGGGTTGGCCACTGCCGGACAAATCCACCATGCGCGGCGGGACGGAAGGATCGGCGGCATCGACGGCGGTCGAGGCCTGTCCGTTCATGTAGGCGGCATACTTGCCGGCAATCCCGGGCAACGGCTTGGCGAGCTCTGTCAGGGCCTCCTGTTGCCAGGCGAGGGGATTGTTCGGTCCGTCGTCCGAGGTCCAGAAACGCGTATAGGCGGTGCCGCTGACGTTGAGTATATCGGGCCGAAGCGAGGGCGGCGTCGTGTCAAGCAGAAGCGCAAGCGAGGACGTGCGGCTAACGAACTCGCCCTTGGCCGCCGCGTGCAGGGCCTGGCCGCGCTCGTCCCATGAGATCAGGAAGGTGATCGCCTGCGACAAGGCGAGCGCAAGCAGTACTAGGATGAGGAAGCGGGCCGCCAGGCTGCGTCTCCACAACAGCGTCATGCCTGGGCCACCTCGGCGGTGAAGCAGTAGCCGCCGCCCCAGTGGGTCTTGATCAGCATCGGACTCTTCGGATCCGCCTCGATCTTCTTGCGCAGCCGGCTCACCTGGTTGTCGACGGCCCGATCGAAGCCGTCGGCGGTGCGCCCGACCGTGAGGTCAAGCAGCTGATCCCGGCTAAGCACGATTCCGACGTGCTCGATGAAGGCGGTGAGAAGGCGGAATTCAGCCGTGCTGAGCGCGACCGCCACGCCGTCGAGCCCAACCAGCTCGCGGCGGCCGGCATTCAGCGTCCAGCGGTCGAACCGAAGTGCGTTCGACTTGAGCCGGCCGCGCTGCGGCGGCAGGCTGTTGACGCGCCTGAGTACGGCTTTGATCCGCGCCAGCAGTTCCCGCGGATTGAACGGCTTGGTCACGTAATCAGGCCCCGATCTCAAGGCCCACGATCCGGTCGATCTCCTCGGCCATGGCGGTGAGGAAGATGATCGGAACGTCGACCGTCCCGCGCACGTGACGGCAGGCGGCAATGCCATCCTCGCCAGGCATCATGACGTCGAGGACGATGAGATCGGGCAGGCTGCGGTCGAGCAGCCGCTTGAGCGCGGCCGTGCTGTCGGCGACGCTAACGCGATAACCCTGCTGGGTGAGGTATTTCCCGACAAGGTCGCGGATGTCCCTGTGGTCGTCGACGACCGCGATGTGCTGCGCCCCTTCCATGCAATGCTCCAAAAGCCGCTACCAAATAGTCGGTCAGTATCGACGATATCTAGTTTGCGTCTACACGGATGATCACCTTTCGCATCATGGCGGCAACTCGCGCGACATCAACAAACCGTGAGAAGTGTAACGAAGTGTAACAGAATGCCTCGCCTGCGACAGCTTGCTACGAACTGCCGTTCAACGGGACAAGGTTCTGCGACAGGTCCTGGCTAATTTTGGCCTCGTCGCTAGCCGGGACTTCCAGTCTCTGCCGCCGGGTCATGCCGCGTGGCATTCGGACGGCAGTCCTCGCCAGCCTTTGATCGAAAGGATTGCACAATGGCCAGATTGATCGTCAACGGCACGCCAAGGGACATCGAGGTCGATCCGGAAACGCCGTTGCTGTGGGTGATTCGCGAGCAGATCGGACTTACCGGGACGAAGTACGGCTGCGGGGTTGCCGCCTGTGGAGCCTGCACCGTCCATATAGACGGCGTCGCCACGCGCTCCTGCGTGCTTCCGGTGAGCGCGGTCGGGCCGGATCAGCAAATCACCACTATCGAGGGGCTTTCACCTGACAGTTCGCATCCGGTCCAGCAGGCATGGCTGGCGCTCGATGTGCCGCAATGCGGCTATTGCCAGGCCGGCATGATCATGGCTGCGGCGGGGTTGCTCATGCAGAACTCGAACCCCACGGACGAGGACATCAACGGCGAGATCACCAACATCTGCCGCTGCGGCACCTACAACCGGGTGCGCGCCGCGATCAAGCTTGCCGCCAATGACGGCCAAGCCACGCAACGCGGTTGAGGAGAACAATCATGAACGCCGTAATTTCCGTCTCCCGCCGCAGCTTCATGATAGGCGTGGCCTCCACCGCCGGTGGCCTGTCCCTCGGGTTCAATGTGCCGTTCATCAAGCCTGCACTTGCCGAGGGCGCCGAGACGGCGCCGGAGATCAATGCCTGGGTAGTGATCAGACCGGACGACACGGTGGTCATCCGCATCGCCCGATCCGAGATGGGGCAGGGGACGCTGACCGGCCTGGCGCAACTCGTCGCCGAGGAGTTGAATTGTGACTGGTCCAAGGTCACGACCGAATATCCGTCGCCGGCCCAGAACCTCGCGCGGGACCGCGTGTGGGGCAATTTCTCGACCAGTGGCAGCCGCGGCATCCGCGAATCGCACGAATACGTGCGCATTGGCGGCGCCATAGCGCGCGAGATGCTGATTGCCGCTGCGGCCGCCGAATGGGGCGTGCCGGCCAGCGAATGCATCGCGAGGATGGGCGTCGTCACGCATGCGGCATCGGATCGCGCCATCTTTTATGGACAGTTGGCCGCCGCCGCCGCGCAAATGACGCCGCCCGCCCACGTCACGCTTAAGGACCCGAAGGACTGGACCATAGCCGGCAAGCCGCTGCCGCGGCTCGACACGGCCGACAAGCTCAATGGCAGCCAGGTCTACGGCGTCGATCTCAAACTGCCGAACATGCTCAACGCGGCGATCCGGGCCTGCCCGTATTTCGGCGGCAAGGTGAAGAGCTTCGACGCGGCGGCGGTGGCTGAAATGCCCGGCGTGCGTACCGTCGTTCAGGTCGACGAGACCGCCGTTGCGGTTGTCGCCGACACGTGGTGGCGGGCGAGGACCGCTCTCGATGCCCTGCCGGTCGTCTGGGACGAAGGTCCCAACCGGCAGGTCACCAGCGCCTCGATAGCGGCGATGCTCGAAGAGGGGCTCGGCGCCAATGACGCCTTCATCGGAGCCGCGCAAGGCGATGCTCGTGCTGCCCTGTCCGCCGCTGGTCGGACGGTTACTGCGACTTATGCTTATCCCTATCAGAACCACGCGACCATGGAGCCGATGAACGCGACGGCACTCTACACGCCGGAGCGCTGCGAGGTCTGGGTGCCGACCCAGAATGGCGAGGCGAGCCTGGCCGCAGCGGCTGAGGCCGCCGGCCTGCCGGTGCAGCAATGCGAGGTGCACAAGATCCATCTCGGCGGCGGTTTCGGCCGGCGCGGCAACTTCCAGGACTATGTGCGCCAGGCGGTCAGCATAGCCAAGCAGGTGCCAGGAGCGCCCGTGAAGCTCATCTGGTCGCGTGAAGAGGACATGCTGCACGGCGCATATCACCCGACCACGCGATGCCGGCTGACGGGCGCGCTCGACGCGGACGGCAACCTGACCGCTCTGCACATGCGCATATCCGGCCAGTCGATCCTTGCGGCGGTGCGGCCGGAAGGCATGCAGAACGGCATGGACCCTGTCGTTTTCCAGGGCCTCGTCCTCGCCGGCACGGAAGGCACGCTTGGCTATACGGTGGACAATCTGCTTGTCGACCATGCCATGCGCAACCCGCCGATCCCGCCAGGCTTCTGGCGTGGCGTGAACCTCAACCAGAATGCGCTCTACGTCGAGTGTTTCATGGACGAACTCGCCCATGCGGCCGGCGTCGACCCGCTCGCCTTCCGACGCAAGCTGATGGCCAGACATCCAAAACACCTCGCGGTACTGGAGGCGGTTGCCGAACGGGTCGGCTGGGACACCCCGCCCGCCGCCGGCGTCCACCGCGGCCTGGCGCAGATCATGGGCTTCGGAAGTTATGTCGCAGCCGCAGCGGAGGTTTCGGTCACCGACGGGCAGCTTAGAATTCACCGCATGGTGGCGGCGACCGATCCGGGTCATGTCGTCAATCCCGCACAGGTGGAGCGGCAGGTCGAAGGCTCTTTCGTCTACGGCCTGTCCGCCTGCATCTACGGCGAATGCACCGTCAATGGCGGCCGTATGGAGCAGGAGAATTTCGACAGCTACGAGGTCTTGCGCATGGCCGAGATGCCGGAGGTGGAGACGATCATACTGCCGTCCGGGGGCTTCTGGGGCGGCGTCGGCGAGCCGACTATCGCAGTCGCTGCGCCGGCCGTCCTCAATGCGATCTTCGCCGCCACCGGAAAACGCATCCGCACGCTGCCGCTGAAGAACCATGATCTCGCATGACATGAGGCGCTCGAAGAACAGGCGCGGTGGACGATCGTTCGCGCCCGTTCTGCTTGCAGGGCTCATGGCCAGCGCATCGGCATGGGCCGAGGCGGCGCCCGGTGCGACGGCGTGCACCGGCTGCCACGGACGGGCGGCGCTCGGCTCAGCCATCCCTTCGCTCGACGGCCACGCCGCCGACGACATCGTCGCCCAGATGCAAGCCTTCCGATCCGGGGAGCGCGAGGCGACGGTCATGGGCCGCATCGCCAGCGGATATACCGAGGAAGAGACGCGCGCCATCGCCGAGTGGCTCGCCAAACCGGAGGCGGCACGCCGTGCCCAGCCGTAGAGTCGTGATCGGCGGTGCGGCGGCAAGCGTCGCCGCGGCCGTTCTTGCCGCGCCGCAGGTGCGGGCACAGGCGCAGCCCCGGGTCGTCGTGGTAGGCGGCGGCTTTGCAGGCGCAAGCTGCGCACGCGCACTAAAACAGCTGGATCGCGACGTTGCCGTGACGCTGATCGAGCCAGAGACAGCCTATGTGGCCTGTCCGTTCAGCAATGCCGTGCTTGCGGGTCTGCGCGGCCTCGAGGTGCAGACCTTCGGTTATGACCGGTTCGGCGACATCGAGCTCATCCGAAAGCGCGCTGTCGCCGTCGATGCCGAGCGCCGGCTCGTTCGCCTGGATGACGGTACGGATATCGGCTACGTCAGGCTGGTGCTGGCGCCCGGCATAGACCTGCGCTTCGACGCGTTGCCGGGCTACGATGAGGCGGCGGCGCAGATCATGCCTCATGCCTGGAAGGCGGGGCCGCAGACGCTGCTGTTGCGCGACCAGCTCGCCGCCATGCCGGACGGTGGGACGGTCATTCTTTCCGCGCCCGCCAATCCGTTCCGCTGCCCGCCCGGTCCCTACGAGCGGGCAAGCCTGATCGCGCATTACCTCAAAACCAGCAAGCCACGCTCCAAGCTGATCATCCTCGACGCCAAGGACGCCTTTTCGAAGCAACGGCTGTTCGAGGCGGCCTGGCCAGAGCTCTATCCTGGCCTCATCGAATGGGTGCCGCTGTCCTCGGGCGGCAGGGTGACGGAAGTCGACCCGGCGACAAGAATGCTGGTGACCGAGTTCGGCAGCCATGAGGCCGATGTAGCCAACGTGATCCCGCCGCAACGCGCGGGCAGGATCGCGCAGTCGACCGGTGTCACGGATCAGACGGGCTGGTGCCCGATCGATCCGGTCACCTTCGAGTCCCGCCTGCAGCCGGCGATACACGTCGTCGGCGATGCGGCGATCGGCGGAGCGATGCCGAAATCCGCCTTCAGCGCCAACGCCCAGGCAAAAGCCTGCGCTGCGGCGGTAGCCGCCCTGGTCAGGGAGCGGCAGCCGGCGCAGCCGAAGCTCATCAACACCTGCTACAGTCTGGTCGCGCCCGGCTACGGCATTTCGATCGCCGGCGTCTACCAGCCGCGCGACGGCCTGCTTGCCGAGGTGGAGGGTGCGGGCGGCACTAGCCCGCTCGAAGCGCCGTCCTCCGTCCGCGCACTGGAAGCGGCCTATGCGGAGGACTGGTTCCGGACGATCACCAGCGAAGTGTTCGGATGATGAGGACGACGACTTGCCTCACTCTCACGGGATTGCTGCTTGCCGCTTCGCCCGGTAGCAGCGAGGAGGTGGGATCCTACGTCGTGACCGGCGATGCGATCATGGAGCCTCTGGTCGACAGCAGAGGGGATACGGCTCGCGGCGCCGCGCTGATCTCGGACCGGCAGCACAGCCTCTGCACGCTCTGCCATAGCGGGCCGTTCCCCGATGCGCACCTGCATGGCACGCTGGCGCCCGACCTGACCGGCGTCGGGACAAGGCTTTCGGAAGGCCAGATCCGGCTGCGCGTGGTCGACATGAAGCGCCTCGCGCAGGATACGATCATGCCTTCCTACTACCGTGTCGCGAAAGAGGAAGACCGGCGCGTCGCCACTGTCTGGCGCAGCAAGCCGATCCTGACCGGCGCCGACATCGAGGACATCGTCGCCTATCTCACGACGCTGAAAGGGTGATGATGCGCGAAGATCCGCTTCGAGTTCACACGGGCCTGGTCGGGCGGCGGCAGTTTCTTCGGGCCGGAATGGCCGGGCTTCTGGTGATCAGTCTGCCGCGCTGGGCCGTTGCTCGTCCGCGCCTCGATGAGGCAATCAGTACCTTCACCGGCGGAGCCGAAATCCTCGACGGCCGCGTCCGGCTCGATCTGCCGCCTCTGGTCGAAAACGGCAACGCGGTCGCGATCACGGTTACCGCCGAGAGCATGATGACCACGGACGATCATGTCCGGCGCATTGCGGTCTTCAACGAAAAGAACCCGGAGGCGAATGTCGCGGTTTTCCATCTCGGTCCGCGCTCGGGCCGCGCCGCCGTCTCGACGCGGGTCCGGCTCGCGACCTCCCAGGTCGTTGTCGCGGTGGCTGAGATGAGTGACGGCAGCTTCTGGTCGAGCAAGGCGAGCGCGATCGTCACGCTGGCCGCCTGTATCGAGGACCTCTCATAATGGCGCGCGCGCTTGTCAACGTGCCGAAAACGGCCAAACAGGGGGAGGTCGTCGAGATCCGAGCGATGATCGCCCATCCGATGGAAACCGGCTATCGTGTCGGCCCGAACGGCATCAACATCCCCCGCGACATCATCCGCAGGTTCGCCTGCACCTATAATGGCGAGGAGGTGTTTTGGGCAGATCTCCATCCGGCAGTGTCGGCCAATCCGTTCCTTGCCTTCACGCTCGTCGCCACGACGAGTGGGACGATCGAGTTCGCCTGGACCGACGACGCCGGAAAGACTCAAACGGCATCGGCCGAAATCACGGTGCGCTGATGCGCGCCCTTTGGGGCCTAGTGGGGATCACTGCGGCGGGCGTCTGCAGCTTGGCCATCGCTGCCGGCATCGAAGACAGCGAGAAGCGCTCCGGCTTCGATTTCATGACGCCGGAGACGCAGGCGCTGCAGGCCGACGACATGAACAACCCCGGCATGCTGTGGGTGCTGCAGGGCGAGCAGCTCTGGCAGCAGTCGGAGGGCAAGGCGGATGTCGCTTGCTCCGGCTGCCATGGCGACGCGTCCCGGACGATGCGCGGCGTTGCCACGCGCTACCCGGCTTTTGACGAGGCGACGGGACGGCCGATCGACCTTGCCGGGCGTATCAACTCCTGCCGAGCGGAGCGGCAGCAGACCAAGCCGCTGGCGCTGGAGTCTGACGCATTGCTTGCCCTGACAACCTATGTGGCGCATCAGTCGCGCGGCATGCCAATAACACCGGCGACCGACGCCCGGCTCGCGCCGTTCCGCCACAACGGCCGGCGTCTGTTCCGGAGCCGCATCGGCCAACTCGATCTTTCCTGCGCTTCCTGCCACGACGACAATTGGGGCAAACGGCTCGGCGGCAGTGCCATCCCACAGGCGCACCCGACCGGCTATCCGCTCTACCGACTGGAGTGGCAGACGATCGGTTCGCTGCAGCGGCGCTTGCGCAACTGCATGATCGGCGTGAGGGCCGAGCCCTTCGCCTTCGGCGCGCCCGAATTCGTCGACCTGGAACTCTACCTAATCGAGCGGGCGCGCGGCCTGCCGGTCGAGACGCCGGCCGTGCGGCCGTGACGCCGGCCGGGGACTCCGCGCAACCTTGGGAAGCGGCGTCCTTTTGGGACTGCGACAGTTTCGCACCTTGGGCGGCGCTCGCCTAGCGGACCTGATGACAGTCCCCATCCGTGGCCGCCCACACGGATAGGCGGCCGAGGAAAATCGTATCCAAAATTGTCGAAACGCGCGGATTCCAAGGACTGCGAGGCTCTCGCGTACATTCGAATACATCTCGATGCTACTCGGGCAAACTCCTGCGACAGGCTCAGCATAAGGTTCAATCGTGAGCAGGAGCCTCGTCATGGTGACGAGACAGAAAGCCGACAGCGGTCTCGCAAGCAGGATTCAATGCGGCGCGAGACGCCGATTGGCGGTCTGCTCATTTTAAGAAAGGAAGGATACGATGAACAAACTCGTAGCAGCTTTCGCCCTCCTCACCTTGTCGACAGGAGCCTCTCTCGCCGCCAATCAAAACCCGGACCGTGACCCAACCCGCGGATTCGCTACTGGTATCGAGAACAGCGAAATGACCTTGGATGCCAATCACACGGCTTCCTTGCCTCTGCCCGCGATAGCCACGGAGGAAGGACAACCACAGTCCTCCGGCAAGGTTCCTAACGAGCGTGCGCCATGGGCGGGCCGTTAATATACTGAGCTTGTCTCCCGCAAGAATGTCCAATCACCCGCCATGCAACGAGGGTGGTTGGACAGGCGGCGCACGAAAAACTTGCCCATCTACGGTTGGATTGAACGTCTTCAATTACTTGCTGGTGACGCTGAAGCCGGCGCTGCGAAGTGATTGAGCAAACCCGGCTTGGCGTTGCGCCCAGCGCGCAATCGCAGAGCCTTCACAGGGAACCGCTACGCTAGAGTATACTCTCAGAGACCGACGATAAATTCGACTCGCAGCAACGGGCGACCAAACATCGGGGCACAGCAAACCGGCAGCCCCTCGCTATTCCCAGCGAGGCGCACGGAGCATGCACGTCGTGCGGCGTGGCGTAACCGAGCCGGAAGTCTGAGCGACCGGAAGGCTTCGGGCATCTGATGTTCTGCATCCCAGGTATAGATGCCTGTCAGATTGATGTGTTCCCAGCTCGACACCGACACGCCAGGCTCTAGGCAGGACCCGACGAGACGGTCTTTCGATGCGGGTATCGGCGTCGCCGCTCCGATTGACAAGCCTCACCCGCAGTTTCCGCTCATCTTCTTCTTCACAAGGGTGTCGACCTATTTTGGCGGGCACTCGGTGGTGGCACGGGAAAGCGGCGGTCAGGTGCCGCCCCCATTTTTGGGGTGCATCTTGTAGCGATACACGATACACGAACCTATGATCGCCAGCTTTCGGCACAAGGGCCTCGAAGCCTTCTACCGCACTGGCGCGACGAAAGGCATCCAAGCGGCCCATGCCCGAAAACTCGGGGTGATCTTGGCCATGCTCGATGTGGCCAAGGAACCGCAGGACCTGAATCAACCGGGCTTGCGGCATGCCCTGAAAGGCGACCTGAAAGGGCATTGGTCGGTGTGGGTGAACGGGAATTGGCGCATCACCTTTCGCTTTGACGGGGCCGACGTCGAACTGGTCGATTATCAGAATTACCACCAAGGACACGAACCATGATCCATACCCATCCTCATCCGGGCGAAATCCTCAAGGAAACGGTGTTCGAGCCGTTGGAACTGTCCGTAACGGAGACCGCCAAGCGGCTGGCCATGTCGCGGGTGGCCCTGTCGCGGGTGCTGAACGGCAAGGCCGGCATCAGCCCGGACCTGGCACTGCGCTTGGAGAAGGCCGGTGTCAGTACGGCGCGCTTCTGGATTAATCTCCAGGCGAACTACGATCTATGGGTGGCGATGCAGCATGAGCAGCCGCCGGTGCGGCCGCTCCAAAAGGCGGCGGCCTAAAATGGAACCCGGCGACCCGTGGACCGCATATTCGAACGCATGGAATGACGCAATGCCCGCGCGACAGTCACTGGGCGTTACCACCCTCTAAGTGCCCGCCGTCTGTTTGCGCCAGTTCGGGAGGTCTGCTTCTTGTCTGAGCGGCCTCCAAGGGCTGCAATAAGCGATGGCGGCTTTCAGGATGTGGCGCGGCCATAGCACGGCCAGAACAGGCTGCCGATCCGCGGGGCCGTGCTACAACTGCACCGAGAATTCCTTGATCAGGCCATCCTTCGGCTCGAGGCCCAGCCCCGGCTTCTGCGACACAGTAAGATACCCGTTCTCGGGCTGCGGGACGCTCTCAAAGATCGCGTTGTAGGCCATCCACTTGTGGAAGTGGTATTCGACCAATCCGCCGTTCGACAGGCCGGCATGCAGCGCGATGTTGTGCGGGCCATTGCCGTTGCCGTGCGAGAGCGGGATATGGAAGAGCTTGGCAAGGGCGGCGGTGCGTATCGCCGCCGAGTAGCCGCCGTCATTGTTGACATTGGGCTGTATGTAGTCGACCGCGTCGGCCAGGATCAGGTCGCGTGCGGAGAACTTCTCGTTTTCTGCCGCAGCGACCGGAATGATCGTTTTCGAACGCAGTTCGCGCAGCAGCCTCGGATCGTTGTAGTAAAGCGGCTCCTCGACGAAGCTGATGTCGAGCTCCTCGCATCGCTTGCAAAGTTCCACCGCCTGGGCCAGGGTCATGCGCAGATTACCGTCCATGGCGAGCTTGACGTCCGGGCCGACGGCCTCGCGCATCGCCTTCATGCGGATGTAGTCATCCTTCGGATCGGGGATGGGCTGACGGCCGACGGTGTTCTTGAGATGGTTATTGCCGAGGTTGACGAGGTGGGTCGCCTCCGCAGCCAGTTCCTCCGGCGAATAGACCGGCGCGTTGTCGTAGGCCGCGCCGTGCGTGACGTAGACCGGCACCTTGTCGCGCGCGCCGCCCAGCAGGTGATGCACTGGCTGGCCGAGCATCTTGCCCTTGATGTCCCAGAGCGCGATGTCGATCATCGCTAGCGCGGAGATCAGAGTCCTCCCCAGCGGCCGTTCGAAGCTGGCGCGGTCGAACAGCAGGGGAATGCGTTCGGTGCGCATCGGGTTCTCACCGACGATTTTCGGCGCGATGTATTTGTTGATCAGCTCGATGGCGACATGGTGGGTGTAGCCGCTGGTCGCCCAACCGACGAGGCCGTCGTTGGTCTCGACCTGGAGAAGCAGCGCGCCCTCCTTGTTCGGCTTATCGCGGTAGGGAGGCGGCGTGATCGGGATGTTGGCGAGCTTGTGCGCTTGGATACGAGCGATCTTGATCCTGGTCTCGACGACATTGTTGTCCTGTTGGACATAAACATCCTGAAGCACGACGTCCCTCCTTTCCCGACGTTCCGTGTGCCGGGAAGGCCCTCTCTAGCGGAAGCCCAACTTCAGAAAAAATTCAAAAATCCCAACGATTATTCTGAAAATCTGAAGTCGCCTGGATCGCGCCGGCCCTCAGGTCTGGCGCAGCGACACCCGGATCAAGTGCGCGAGCCGTTCGGCGGCCGGCGACAGCTCCTTGCCGCGCTTGCGCACGATGCCGTAGCGGTGAACGAGCTCGGGCTCGACGATCTTGTATACGCGCGACTGGCTCGCCTCTGCGAAACGGACGATCGACTGGGTGAGGATTGCCGCGCCGATGCCGGCCTCGGCCATCGCGACGAGTGTCTCCGTCTGGATGCAGCGGTACCGAACGTTCAGCGCGATGCCGCGAGCGGCAGCCTCGCGCTCGAACATCGCTCCCATCAGGGTGGTGGTGTGATAATGGAGTAGGGGCAGGCTGGACAATTCCGCCAGCGTGATGGTGCGACGATTGTGCGGACACATCTGCCTGGGGATCAGCGCGTGCAGCGGATCGTCAAGCAGCGGCTCGAAATCGAGGTCCGGATCGCCGGAGATCGGGCCTATGCCGAAATCGACAGTATCGGCTTCTATCACCCGATAGAGATCGGCGGACTTGAGTTCCGACAAAAGCATCTTGATTCCCGGATAGTCGCGTTCGAACTCGGCGAGGATACGCGGCAGATGGGTCGAGGCGATGGTGGGCGCGCAGGCCAGCGCGACCTGGCCGCGCCGGATGGCCAGTGCCTCCTGGATGTTGCGCAAGCCGATGCCGACCTCTTGCAGGCCGCGCTGCGTACTGGTGAACAATTTGCTCCCCTCAGGCGTGAGCTTGACGTCGCGCGTGGTGCGGTTGAACAGCTTGGCGCCGAGTTGATCCTCGAGTTGCTTTATCTGCATGCTGATGGCGGACTGCGAACGATGTGCCCGGTCGGCGGCCGCCTTGAAGCTGCGGTTTTCGGCGACCAGCATAAAAGTTTGCAACAGCTTGAGGTTGACTCGCGCCAAAGCGGCCGCATTCGCGTCCTGCGGTGGTTTCGGTTCGCTCATTGGTGGCGCACCCCGAGATAATCCCCGGCCACGCCAGCGCGGCTGGGATCATGGCTGCAGCTCGGCGGATCAAGCATCGCCGGCCCTCTTCCGGGCTGACGAGACTGCCTCAAAGGCATCTAGAAGGACACGCACCAGCCGTCCTGAAGGCGCGCTGCGCGGCCACAACATGCCGATCTCGCGCACCAGCGGCGGGCCGGGCAGTGGTAGGCGCGCGACCGACAGTCCCTCCGGCCATGGTGGCGCCCAGTCCGGCAGAACGGAAACGCCGAGACCGTTGCTGACCATCACCGTTATGGCTTCCAATGAATCCAACTCCAGCCACTCCCGGGGCCGAAGCTTCTGGCGGCGCAGCCACTCGTCGGCCAGCCGGCCACCCCAATTGTTGCGGTCATACCGGATGAAGGGCCGCGTTGCGAGCAACTGTTCTGGATCGCTCGCGGCGAGTGCGCTCGGCGCAAGAAGGATCAAAGGCTCGGTCCGAAGCACGCTCCAATGCAGCGATTTGGGAATCGGAAAAGGCGGCCGCACCAATATGGCCGCGTCGATGCTTCCGTCGCCGAGCGCCTGATAGAGATCAGTGGAAGTGCCAGGGAGAACGAAGACCTCGACTGAAGGAACCGCGTCGACAAGGTGCCGCAGGGCGGGCGCAAGGATGCCGGTCAGCGCGGTCGATATGGCGCCGAGTCTCATCTCACCTGCTGGCGAATCGGTCTGTGCAAGGGTTTTTAGGTGGCGGATGTCGCCGAGGATTCTGCGGCTTTGTTCTAGAATTGCATGGCCGGCATCGGTCGGCTGCACCACGCGGCCCGCGCGTACCAGCAGCCGTTTGCCGAATTCGTCCTCCAACGCCTGCATGCGTTGGGCCACGGCGGCCGGCGTGATTGCTAGACGCCGGGCCGCCTCGGCCAGAGAACCGAGTTCGGCCACGAGGAGGAAGGTTTCGAGAAAGCGTGTTTCCATCGATAGAAAAACTATCATTAAATTATACGGCAAGCCATGTTTTCTTCTGTGCATCGTTGATGATAATCCGCCTTGAACTGGAGGGTTTTCCGTGGATCTTGAACTGAAGAGTAAGGTCGCGCTCGTCTTTGGAGCCGGCGGCGGATTGGGCGGGGCGATCGCGCGGTCGCTGGCCGGCGAAGGCGTGCGCGTGGTCGTCGCCGACATCGACGAAGCGGCTGCGGAAAACACCACCTCGGGCATCAAGGGCGCCGGCAATGAGGCGCTGACAATGGGCTGGGATATCGGCGACCTGTCCTCGATCGACGGACGCTTGGCCTCGATCGAGAAGGCCTTCGGCTCCGTCGACATTCTGGTGAACAATACGGGCGGCCCGCCGCCGACGCCGGCCGCCGGCCAGTCTTCAGAGGACTGGTCGAAGTTCTTCGACAGCATGGTGCGTTCGGTGATCGCCGTCACCGATGCGGTGCTGCCCGACATGCGCCGGCGCAAATGGGGCCGCATCATCACATCGACCTCGTCGGGCGTGGTGACGCCGATCCCAAACCTCGGCATGTCGAACGCGCTCAGAATGGCACTGGTCGGGTGGTCCAAGACGTTGGCGGCCGAAGTCGGCCGCGACGGCATCACCGCCAATGTCGTGCTGCCCGGGCGCATCGCCACGGGACGCATAACCTTTCTCGACGAACAGAAAGCCAAGCGCGAGGGGCGCTCGGTCGAGGAAGTAGCCGCCCAAAGCACGGCGTCCATTCCGGTCGGGCGCTATGGCCGGCCGCAGGAATATGGCGACGCGGTCACCTTCCTGGCGAGCCCGCGCGCATCCTATATCACCGGCTCCGTCATTCGCATCGACGGCGGCTTGATCCCCAGCATCTAAGGAGAACCCGATGACTCTTGACCCGAAAGTCGTAGAAACCCTGCAGGGCGTCTCCACCGCGACCCTCACCACAGTCCTCCTGAAGAAGGGCCTGCGCAACGTTTGGATGCGTGGGACCAAGCCAATTCGTCCAGGCCAGCCGCGCGTGGTAGGGCCGGCTTTCACTCTACGCTTCGTGCCGGCGCGTGAAGACCTCGCCACTCCGGCAAGCTGGGCCTCGCCTATTTCGACCCGTGCGGCGATTGAGGCGATGCCCGAAGGTTGCGTGGCGGTGGCTGACGCGATGGGCGTGCTCGACGCCGGTATTTTCGGTGATATCCTCTGCGCGCGCATGGCCAAACGCAATGTCGCCGCATTGGTCACCGACGGCGTGATGCGCGACGCCGCGGGCGTGCTCGGTACCGGCTTCAACGTATGGTGCAACGGCATTTCCGCGCCGCCGTCAGTGGCCGGTCTCACGTTCGTCGGCTGGCAGGAGCCGATCGCATGCGGCGGCGTGGCGACCTTTCCTGACGATATCGTGGTGGTGGACGATGACGGCGCGGTGCTGATCCCCGCGGCATTTCTCGACCAGGTGCTGGTCGAAGCGCCGGAGCAGGAGGCCATGGAAGCGTGGATCATGACCGAGGTCGATCGCGGCGTGCCGCTGCCCGGTCTCTATCCGATGAACGAGGAGACGAAGGCGCGCTATGCCGCTTTCGCGAAGAAGACGTGACCTTTGGCGTCGATGCCAAGGGCGTCTACCCGATCGCGGCGACGCCGTTCAATGCGGACATGTCGGTCGACTACGGTTCCGTCGACCGGCTGACGGAATTCTACCAGGATGCCGGCGCCACCGGCATGACGATCCTCGGCATTCTGGGCGAAGCCCAGAAACTGGAGCCCGAGGAATCGCTGACAATCGCAAGACGCGTGATCGCACGCTCGCGTGTCCCTGTCGTGGTTGGGGTGTCCAACCCGAGCTTTGTCGCCATGCGCAGGCTGGCGCGCGAGGTGATGGATGCCGGCGCAGCCGGCGTGATGCTGGCTCCGGCCTCGCACCTGCGCAGCGACGAACAGATCGCCGCCTATTTCCATCACTGCGTAGAAGCAATCGGTCCGGACGTGCCTTGGGCCCTGCAGGATTTTCCGCTGACGCTGTCGGTGATCCTGTCGGTGCCGATGATCTCGCGCATTATGAAGGAACATCCCTCCTGCGTCATGCTGAAGGCAGAGGACTGGCCGGGGCTTGAGAAAATCTCGATGATCCGCAAGCTGCAAGCTGCGGGCGATCTGCGGAAATTCTCGATCCTGACCGCCAATGGCGGGCTGTTCCTGGACTTCGAGCCGGAACGCGGTTCGGATGGCGCGATGACGGGCTATGCCTTTCCGGACATGTTGGTCGAACTCGATCGGCTGCACCGGGAAGGCGAGCGCGACGCAGCGCACGATCTTTTCGACGCCCACCTGCCGTTGATCCGGTTCGAGCAGCAACAGGGGGTTGGGCTGGCGGTGCGCAAATACGTGCTGATGCGGCGCGGCGCCATGACCTCGGACGTGCAGCGCAGCCCGCGCTCGTCGCTGACGCCGACCGGTCGATCCGAAGTCGACTACCTACTGGAGCGGTTGGCTCGAAAGGACCCGCGAGCAAGGCTGTGACGATGCGTGCCGCCCGCCCGCCGCGGATATATGTAGGGCGATAGATTGTATCGGGGCCCGGATCATTGCGATCGATCCTCGATCCGATCGACGATCATCTTCGCGATCGGCATAGCGGACGTCGCCGCAGGCGACGGCGCGTTGCAGACATGCAGCTGGCGCGGGCTGTCGAGGAATAGGAAATCGTGCACCAGCGTGCCATCGGCCAGAACCGCCTGCGCACGGATGCCGGCGCCTGGTTGTCCGAGGTCCGGGAGCTCGAGCGAGGGGCAGTATTTGCGGCACTGCTCCAGGTAGCCGCGGCGGAAAATCGAGTTGCGGAACTCGTCGATGCCTGACGTGAGATTCTTGCGGGCCATTTTCCAGAAGCCGCCGAAGGTGAGCATCTGGGTGACATCGCCCAGGTCGATGCTGCCCTTTGGATAGCCTTCGCGATGGAAGCCCAGCACGGCGTTGGGCCCAACTGTCACCCGTCCGTCGATCATGCGCGTCAGGTGGATGCCGAGGAAAGGCAGATCCGGATCGGGGATCGGGTAGATCAAGTGCTTGACGATCGTCGATTTCGCGTCGGGCAATGTGTAATATTCGCCACGGAACGGCACGATCTGGTGGGTGGGATTAAGCCCTGCGAGCCTCGCCAGGCGATCCGACTGCAGGCCGGCGCAGGCAACAAGCTGCTCGGCGCGGATCGTTTCGCCATGATCGGTGGTCACCACCACGCCGGTGTCGTCTTCCGAGATACCTTTGACGCGGGTGCCGGTCATCAGTTTGGCACCTTTCGCTCTGAGGCCCTCGGCCAGAGCGTCGCAGATCAGCTTGTAGTTGATAATGCCGGTCGATGGCACGAGCAACGCGCCCAGGCCAGCGATGTTTGGCTCGATCTCATGCAGACGCGCCGCGCTTACCTCCTCGAAGCCAATGCCATTCTCCAAAGCGCGAAGCTTCAGCGCTTCCATGCGCTCCATCTCGACCGGGCTGGTGCCGACAAGCAGCTTCCCGCACACCTCGAACGGAATGTTATTGTCGCGCGCGAAGGCTTTCGTGGCCTTCGCCCCCTCGCGGCAGAGCTTCGCCTTCAGGGAGCCGGGGGCGTAGTAGATGCCGGCGTGAATGACACCACTATTGTGGCCGGTCTGGTGCTCGCCGAAACCGGCCTCCTTTTCGATGACCAGGATGCGAGCCGCCGGATCGCGGGCCAGCATATCGGAGGCGGTGGCGAGCCCGACGATGCCGCCGCCAACTATGCAATATTGAAATGTCATATGCTGCAGTCCTGTCAGACCTCAGCCTCGTCCGCGGCGATCTTCTTGCGCCCGGCCAGCTGGAGGAAGAGTGGGATCAAGAGCACGAGAACTGTGGCGATGAACAGCCCCAGCGCAATGGGCCGCTCGATGAAGACGAGCAAATCGCCCTGCGATTGGATCAGCGTGCGGCGGATGTTTCGCTCCAGCAGTGGCCCCAGCACCAGGCCGAGGATCAGCGGCACGGCTGGATAGTCGAGCCTGGCAAGGATGATTCCGGCACCGCCTGCCAGGATGGTCAGCATTACGTTGAACGTCGAATTGTCGATGGCAAAGACACCGTAGACGACGATCGCAATGACGATCGGATAGAGATAGGCGGTCGGAACGAAAAGCGCCGCCGCCAGGAGCGGAGTCAGCAACAGCGTCAGGAATACAAGTGCCAGGTTGCCGATGGCGAAAGAACCAAACACCGACCAGACAAACTGCGGATTCTCGGTGAACAGCAGCGGGCCCGGCTGCAGGCCGATCATGATCAATCCGCCCATCATAACCGCCGTGGTCGCCGAGCCCGGGATGCCCAGCGTGAACAGCGGGATCATCGAGCCGTAGGACGCTGAATTGTTGGCGGCCTCAGGCGCTGCCACGCCCTCGACGATGCCGGTGCCATACCTTTCGGGGGTCGGCGAGAGGCGCTTGGCGAGTGCGTACGAGAGCATGGTCGCCGCCGAGGCGCCGACGCCGGGAAGGACGCCCACGAAGAAACCGAGCACCGATCCCTGCAGCAGCTGCCAGCGTGTCTGAACAGCGTCGCTCATCCTCGGCAGCAGTGAGGCGAAAGTGTATTTGGCCACCGGCTTATCTACATTCGCCTCCAGGGAGGTGAAGATCGCGGTAAGTCCGAACAGGCCGACGGCGACGATGGAGAAGTCGAGCCCGTCGAACAGGTTCATCGATCCGCCGGTATAGCGCGGCAAGCCGGAAATGGGGTCGAGTCCCACCATGCCCAGCCACAAGCCCAGCGCCAACGCGATGAAACCCTTGAAGGCGTTGCGGCCGCCCAATACGCTGAGCAGCGAAAGCGCAAAAAACATCATCGCCGTCATCTCGGTCGGACCAAAGGCAAGTGCATAGCGCGATACCGGCACCGAAAGAGCCACCAGCCCGGCGATGCCGAGAAAACCGCCGACGAAGGAGGCGAAGACGCTCGTCCCCAGCGCGCGCCCGGCCTCTCCTTTCTGGGCCATTGGATAGCCATCGATGACCGTCATCACGGAAGGCGCGTCGCCGGGAATGCCGAGCAGGATCGACGTGATAGCGCCGCCGAACATCGAGCCATAGTAGACACCACCGAGGCACGCGATTGCCGCGACGCCGCCGAAGCCTGCCGCCACGGGCAGCATGATCGCAACACCGGCGGTCGGTCCGAGGCCAGGGAGCGCACCGATCAGCAAGCCGATCACGGCGCCCAGTATGGTGCAGGCGAAGATTGCCGGATCGGTGGCAGCGAGAATCCCGTCCCACAGCAGCGCAAGCGTTTCCATCGCGATACCTCTCTTGGGTGGCCGATTAGAAGCCGAGCGGTCCCCTGGGGGTCGGCACGCCCAGGAGGTTTTGGAACAGCAGCAGAAGGATGATCGGCGTGATCACCGACACCGCCGCAAGCTTGATGAAGAAAACTGGCCCCGGTTCGGTCCGCAGAGCCAGGCCGATCGCCGCCATGGCCAGCATGGTGGCGATCATCATGCCGAGATACGGGGTCAGCCAGACGGCGATGAGCAGCGCCGCGATCACGACCCCAGCCTTTGCCGCCTCGCGGCCCGATATGCCCGGACCAAGTTTCTCGATCCCGCCAAGCGCCCGGTAGAGATTTATTGTGCTGAGCAGAGCGATCGACGAACCGATGATGATGGGGAAGAGACCGGCCCCGGGCGTGGTGCCCTGCATCACGCCATAACCGATGCCCGTGTAGATAAGCCAAAGACCGAAGATTATCAGCAGTGCGGCGACCAGTAGGTCGAGCCGTTGAACGCTCATCGCTTTCCTCCTCCCGACGGATAGGAGCCACCACGGCGGGTGGCTCCCAGCAATGTCACTATTTGATGATGCCGAGTTCCTTCATCATCGTCTCGTAGCGCGCGTTGGTGCGCTCGAGCACTTCCTTGAAGCCTTCCGCGTCGACATAGTCCGGGATGTCGTGGAAGCGGTCGATATACTGCTTCTTCCACTGCTCGCTGGTCGCAACCTTTTGCAGCACGCCCTCCCAGTAGGTGACGACTTCCGGTGGAACGCCCGCAGGCATGACCAGTCCGCGAAGCTGGGTATGCAAAATGTCGCCGTAGCCGAGTTCCTTGAAGGTTGGGATGTCAGGGAAGGCTGGCGAACGCTCTGCCGATGTGATCGCCAGTGGCCGCAGCTTGCCGGCCTTCATCTGCGCCATCGCCTCGGATGGATTGAGAAAGCCGACGTTTACATGCCCGCCGAGCAGCGCCGCCATCACCTCGCCCTCACCGTCGAACGGCACGGAGTCAATCTGGATGCCGAGCGCGTTGGACGTCATCTTGGCCAGCAGTGCCGCGTCGGAGACGACCCCAGTCGTACCGGTGGTGAAGCGCGGCGTCTTCTTCAGGTCGTCAAGCTTCTGGTATTCGCTAGAGGTGGGGACAACCATGATGTACGGTGACTGCGCGATCGCAGCGAGCGGAGTGAAGTCCTTGTAGCTCACCGGCGAGCCACCCAGGAGTGGCGTGGTGAAAAAGCTGACGCTGACGGTCGCCAGATGATAGGGATCTCCCTTTACTTTGGCGACTGCGCTGTAGCCGACCGCGCCCGAGCCGCCTGTACGGTTCTCAGGCAGGATCTTCACAGGGATCAGCTTCATCTCCTCGATCACGCCGGCGATGGTGCGGGCGAGCGTGTCGCTGCCGCCGCCGGCGCCGAACGGGATGATCATTTTGATGTCCTTGTCCGGATATTCTGCTGCCGCCGGGCTGACCGCGATGGCCGCGGCTGTGAACAAACCGAGGCCGACGGCGCGGCCGTGGTTGACGAAGTTCGAGAGTGCGTAGGTCATAGTCGTTTCCTCCCAGTTAGAACTTGGAACAGCGCCGGAACCGATCGAACCATTTTCTTGGCGGTCCCGGGGCAGCGATTGTCAGGCGCGCTTCTTTTCGATGGTTTCACGCAGCAGGTAGCCGTGTGCATCACGACCGGTGAACTGGCTGCCTTTGGGATCCTTGACCCGGCCATCCTTGAGCGCTTCGTAATTCGGCGTGAAGCCAAGGCCCGGCGCGTCCGGGATTGTCATCTTGCCGTTCACGGGGTCGGGCGTGCCGTTGAAGAAATGCTTTCCGGTCATCCACATGCCATAGTGGAATTCGACTGGGCCGCCATTCATCACGCCAGCCAGAATGTGCATGTTGAAGATCGGCCAACCGCCGCCATTGGCCATCGGCAGATTGAAGGCCTGGGCGAGGTGCGCCACTTTGAGCGCCTCGGTGTAGCCGCCATTGTAGAGAACGTTCGGCTGCAGCACGTCTACCGCGTGATGGACGACGAGTTCGCGGAAGCGCCAGCGGTTGCCTTCCATCTGGCCGGCGGCGATTGGAATCTTGACCCGGCTGCGCAGGTCGGCAAGCGCACGCGCGTCGTTCTGCTGGATCGGTTCCTCGAACCATTTCAGGTTCGCGTCTTCCACCGCCTTCGCCAGCATGAAGGCGTCATGCGGGTTGAAGTAGCAGTTGGCGTCGATCATGAGGTCGACGTCGGGGCCGATTGCCTCGCGTGCGGCATAGACGCGACGCACATCATCCTTCCAGGTACGCGTCGGCTCGCCGCCGACGACCATCTTCAGCATGGTGTGCCCGTCGGCCAGAAACTTCTTGGCGTAGTCGGCGATCTGCTGCTCGTCGAAGAACGGGTAGCCAAACGTCGCATAGGTGTAGGCCTCGCGGGAATAGCCGCCCAGCAGCTCCGAGACCGACTTGCCGACAATCTTGCCCTGGAGGTCCCACAGCGCGATGTCGATCGCCGAGAGAGCGTTGGAAATGACACCCGTATAGGCGCGGTTGTTGAGTTGCTTCCATACTTTGGAGTGGATCGCCTCGGTGTGGAAGACATCCATGCCCCTGATCAACGGAAAGATATGATCCTCGATGCACGGCATGGTCGACCAGGGCAGGAACTGGCCGGTGCAGCCGAGCCCCTTGAGACCCGTGTCGGTCTCGACCTCGACAAAGACGAACATGCGAGATTCGATGGATTCGCCAATGCCAGGCAAATCGATCTCGTGGCGATGCAGGCTGGCTGTGATGTTTGCAATTTTCAAGTGAGGTCTCCTTGGGATAAATGGGTCATATGGCGGCCGCGGCGGGCGCCGTCGTTTCGATGGACGCTTTCCAACGCGCCTTGCCGTTAAGGACGTGCTCGCTCCCGCGGCGCCGCGCGAGTTCGGCGTCACCGCATTCGATCGCCTCGACGATTGAGCGATGCTCCAGATTTGTCTGGCCGGGCGATGACAAAGAGCGCCGCAAGGAATGGGTCTCCCGGATCAGGTCGTTGTAGACGCGATGCGCGCAGGAGTGGTCGGCTATGCGGCCGATCAGTTGATGAAACTCGAGGTTGATCTCGTAGTAGTGCGCGATCCTGCCGGCGGCGATCGCTATGTCCATGTCGGCGATCAGGCGCTTGAGCTTTGCCACGTCGGAGGCGGTACGCCGTTCCGCGGCCTGCGCGCACATCAATCCGGTGAGCAACGAGCGCACGTCGTAGTTTTCGGCGATCTCGCGCTGGGACATTTCACGTACGAAAACACCACGCGCCGGGACCGACACAAGAAGCCCCGCCTCGACCAGCGCACGCGTCGCCTCACGCACCGGCGCACGGCTTACCGCCATCTGCTCGGCAAGCACCGCCTCCTTGATCCTGCTGCCGGGCTGCATGTCCCCCGTGAGGATCATCCGTTCGATTTCGGCGTAGACGCGAACGGCAAGACTTGCGGTTCGCTCGATCGGCCTTGCTGCAAAAGTCATGCCTTGCCCCTCGTTTCCCTGCCGTCAGTAAACTGAAAACTGTCGACAGTAAAATCGAGGGGAGAAAGCACCCAGTCCGCGCCGGATTCCTGTGCAATTTGATATAGGCGTCGATGGAGGCCAGGCCCGATGGGAATGCCGGTCTTCTCGCGCTCGGCGCGGACCCTGCGCTCAGGGTCGCCCGCCACCTGGACAGGCTTCAGCGGGTCCACCGGGGGCGTTGCGCGCAGATCGTTGCAGAAGCGGGAAACGTCGGCGCGGAAGTCCGCTATCGGACGGAACAAGGCGGGGTTGATGGCCATGAAGAAGTGGCCGACATCGAGGCCCCAGGGCTGTTTCGAATGGTTGGGATCGGTGATCAGCGTAGAGCCGGACAGGCATGAGGCGAGGATATTGACCATCGCAGCCAGCCCGTAACCCTTGTAGCCGGCACTGTCCGCCGACCCGCCCAGCGGCGACAGGAAGCCTCCTCCCATGACCGCCGCCGGGTCCAGCGTGGGCACGCCCTTGCTGTCCATGCCCCAGCCCGGAGGCATGAGTTGACCTTCGACGATCTTATTTCGGACCTTGCCGGACGCCACAGTCGTCGTGGCCATGTCCAGCACGAACGGTCGGCCGGGTTCCGCGGGGGCCGCGAAGGACCACGGGTCGGTGCCGAAGCGCGCCGCCGCACCACCGGTCGGGGGGACACGGATGCCGAACACGCTGGTGGCAGCCATGCCGATCAACTCATGATCGGTAGCCATGGTCGTGAAATAACCCAGCGCGCCGAAATGGCCGGAATTGCGAACCGACACCAAGCCGACGCCGGCTGCGGTCGCCTTGGCGATCGCGGTTTCCATAGCGCGTGTAGCGGGGTCATGGCCGAGGCCGCCATCGCCGTCGAGCAGGGCGCTGATCGCCGTTTCCTGGACGATGGTGGGCTTCGACTGGAAATTGATCGGCCGTGTCAGGCGTCGTTCGTTATATTCGACCAATAGCGCGATGCCGTGGCTTTCGAGACCATGGAGATCGGCCCATGCAAGCACGCCTGCCGATTTCTCGGCCTTCTCGGCGGGCATGCCCCAGGCGCGGAAAATGTTTGCGGCCTGACAGCGATGTGTCTCGAAATCATGTCTCATCGTGATCTCCCGGGCGGGCCGCTCGACATGACCGACATCCATCCGACGAGCAAGAATAGGAATGTGCCCAGTCGAAAAACAACGGCAGCTTCGATTGCTTCTAACGATAGTTTTTCTTCAGGAATAAGGGAGACGCTCCTCGATCCGGCCGTGGCCGGCTTGCGGCTCTTCTTCATGACACGAACAATCGGCCGCGAGCACGGGATCGTCGAAGAACA
>NZ_JAMYOR010000080.1:0-23472 GCF_040319965.1 Mesorhizobium sp. M0830
GAGAAGCGAGTGACCCGCGGGGCGACATGGTCCGGAAAAAAGACAGGAAACGCTTGACCTCACCGACCCCAATCAGAGAAGCCTGTTAGATTGTCGAGTACTTCCGGCCACAGCTCCGAAATGATCGCCGCCTCATAGATACGATCGATGGTACCGTCCTCGATCCCCAATCGGCTCATTCTAGCGTTGCACCTAAGTCGGGGAGTACCCACGGACTTCCTTCCTCAAAGAGTGCCATAGGCAGATCTAGGGTCGTCTCCGTTCAGCCGGACCGTCACCCCGGGTGGTTGGGATAGATCCTGGACATCACAGACATCAGTTCCGCCTGTCGGCTGGTCTCGGTCTTGGAAAATATGCTCTTCAGTTGATTGCGAACCGTCTCGCGCGCAAGCTTCAGCGTGTCCGCGATCGTCCCAATATCGTGCCCGGCGCTCAAGAGGCTTGCGACGCGCCCTTCTGCTGCCGTTAATCGGAGGGCGTTTCGCAGCCGGTCCGTGGAATGTAGAGGTCTTTCGTCGAGGTCCGACACGATGAGTATGGCGCTCGCATACTGGAACGCATCGGCTATGATCCCGATGCTGGGCAGCACGTCGACGAGCAGCGGGCGGCTGCCAGGCCTGGCGAGGGCGACCGGTCCAATATCCTTCAACGCCGTAGACGAACGCGTCCGCGTGGCGATTCCGATGACGCGCTGGAGGGCGATGTCGCTCTCGTGATGCATGGCGTGGAGGTGCCCGTTGGTGATCGAGAGCCCCGCGTGCAGCAGCTGGCTTGCCCTTGAATTGAGCTGCGCCACCTGGCCGCGCCAGTCCAGGAGGAACGCGGCGCTCGAGATGTCGAGGACGTTGAGGCTGACCTTGCCCCGCGAGGAGACCAGGCGCTCGGACAGTGCGATCAGCCGCCGAAAATGGGAAACCAGCGTCTCCAGATATCGCGCGTCATCCCGCGTGAACTGGCCCTGACCCTGGCCTTTCAGCATCGGCACGGCCCATGGCGCGCCCTCGACATTGCAGCCAATCATCGCGAAGCCGGGAAATCCGAAAGGCAGGTAGAGTTCGTTGTATTGCCGAAGGCGCCTTCGGTCCTCTTTCGTGGACAGGTCGTCTTCGATGACCACGGTTCTGCCCGCGTCAAGCAGGGGCAGTCCTCGTTCGGCCCGGTAGTGGTTGAGGAACCAGTTGTTCTTAATATACTCCTGCAAGAGGTCTCGGTAGTCGTGCGAGGCCGGCATTTCGAGCAGCGACCGATTGGGACTCCGAGGATCATTGCTGCTGCTGTCGGGGTTGCGCGGATAGAACATAACGCACGCAGCGTCGAGCGAGCGCGCCAGTCCGTGAAGGGCGTCAGGCCAGGTCTCGGGAGTCAGGATCGCCTCGTAGCAGGCGTCGACGGCCTTGTTTACCCGCTCCTGTTTCATGGCCACACCTTCGCGAATTTCCTTGCGATCATCGTGAGGTGACCGATTGCCCGGGTCCGTATCTTTGCGGATAGGCTCAAATCGGCGTTTCGGGACCGGGACTCGCGGGAACGCCCATCGGTTTCAATCCGCCAGCCATTGGCATGAGTCTCAATTGCGCGAGACGCCGAGCGTGCGCGCGGCAGGATCGGCAAAAGATCGTGGACATCGAAAGGCAACGCGCCGAGGCTTCCGGTGGCCTTCGCCGCCCGCTCCATCGCTTTATCCCGCCGGGTCGGATCAAGCGCTGCTTCGACCTGACAGTCTTGGATGACAGCAAAATCGAACGCTGGAGACACAAAACACCTCCCCCACAGACTGTTGCCTATGGCGCTACGGCAAATAATCCACCGAAAATCCCCAATTCGTATCCAGAATCGGTAGCCACTATCCAGAAAGGGTAGCCACTTTCAGTTGATAATTTGGCCAATACTACTCAGGGGTTGTCCCCTCAACCCCCATTAAGTATTTGAAGGTTGCGCCTTTTTTATTTTTCTGTCCAGCTTTTACATGCCTTTTATTCGGTTTAGGCCGCTCCATTTCCGGCGAGCGACTTACTGAAGTTAACTTCAGCGCCGGGTCTTTTTCCACTCATGACCCGTTTGGGTCATGAGCCATTCTGTCGGAGGAAGTACCCTCCTCTATTAGTCGGCCGGGACGAGAAGCTGAGCGCCATGATGGCTGCTCTGACGACATCCGGCCCAACAACAGAAGCTTTGCCGAGACTACTGAACCTAGCCCAGGTTGGGCTCCGGGGGGCGGCGAATGTCGAAGCTCACGGCCAACTTGCTTCTCCTGTTCGCCGCCGCTCTGTGGGGCTTCGGGAATGTGGCGCAAAAGACCGTGCTCGATCACCTCGATGCGCTGAGCGCCGTTGGCCTGCGCTGCCTGATTGGCGGACTGCTTGTGCTACCCTTCGCCCTGACCGAACGGCGAGTGCCTGCCGGCGCCGGCCATTTTTCCAGTCTGGTCCGGGTGGTCGCGCTGTTTGCCGTCTCCATCGTGCTCCAGCAGCTCTGCTATCTCGGCGCCACCGTCACGAATGCAAGCTTCCTGATCAGCACGGCAACGGTGATCACGCCCCTGGCCGCCTGGCTGCTCGCCGGCGAACGTCCAACGGCGGGTCTCATACTCGCCGCCGGATCGACCGTGATCGGCTGCCTGCTTCTGTCAGGCGGGATCGCCGGTTTCAGCGGCGGCGATCTCACCGCCATCCTGTCGGCCGGCTGCTATGCGCTCTGGACGGTCGAGCTTGGCCGACACATGCAGCCCCATGCGCGTCCGCTCACGGCCGCGGCCGCACAGTTCCTCGGCGTAGCAGCCTTCGCCCTTCCGCTCGGGGCGGTGCACGGCAACCTCTCATTCACAGCGGCTTCCGAAGCTGCCCCCGAACTCTTGGTGCTCGGGGTTTTCTCCACCGCGCTCGCCTTCGGCATACTGATTGCCGCCCTGCGCTTCACCTCCGCCAGCCATGCCGCCGTGATCGTCAGCGCCGAAAGCGTCTTCGGCGCCATGGCTGCGGCGATCTTCCTCGGCGAGCGGTCTTCTGCCGTCGGCGCGTTGGGCGCCGCGATCATTCTCGGCTCGATCCTTTCGGTCGCGATGTCGAACCGCATGCCGATGGCACGCCTGCCCTTGCGAACTGACCCCAGCGCTCTCGACGCCTTCGGAGCCGCCCCGGGGGGCTGGGGCACTCCTGCCACCGCCAATCCAGGTCACGAGGAGGCATTCCATGACCCTTCCCGGTAACGCCCTCACTAATCCTGCCAGCCGTGGTCGGGCGCGTCGAAAACGGTCTGTCTTTGAGCTGGGTAACATGGTCGGGCGCCATCATCAGGATTCGAGGTCCAGGTCTCACTCGGACCCGGGACAGCGGGCCAATTCATTGCTGAGACTGGCAACGCTCACAGCCGCGGCGTTTTGGTGTCCGACGGCACATAGTGCCAACGTCGATGGAGCGATGCTGAATGTAGACGTCGCGGTCGTGTTCGCCGTGGATTTCTCGTCGTCGATCGACCCCAGGACCGCCGACCTGCAACGCGAGGGCCATGCCGCAGCACTCACCTCGCCCGAGATCATCGGCGCCATCTCCGATAACTACCTTGGCTG
Organism: Mesorhizobium sp. M0830; assembly: GCF_040319965.1. Lineage (NCBI taxonomy): Bacteria > Pseudomonadati > Pseudomonadota > Alphaproteobacteria > Hyphomicrobiales > Phyllobacteriaceae > Mesorhizobium > Mesorhizobium sp. M0830. The sequence goes on from NZ_JAMYOR010000080.1 coordinate 3,566, forward strand.
CATCGGCGTGGCATATTTTGAATGGTCAAGCGTCGGCCACGCTCGCACCGTGCTGCCCTGGACCCGTATCTGCGGATTGGAAGATGCCAAGGCAGCCGCGGCGGTGATCAGAACGAGCGGCGACACCGGCTATATCCGTCGCGGCCGGGGCGGAACATCGGTTTCGGCGGCCATCGACGTTGGAAGCCTTCTGCTTGATCGGTTTCCGGGAAACGCGATGAGGAAGGTGATCGACATCTCCTCCAACGGCGAGAACAACGACGGGCTTCCCGTTCAGCCGAGCAGGCAGAACGCCATTGACAAGGGATACACGATCAACGCGATAGCGATTCCGCCGGACGAGGAGGATCCCAAGCAACCACTGGCAACCTACTTCGCCCGGTCCGTCATCGGCGGCTCCCAAGCTTTCGCCATATCGCTGACGGGGCCGCGCGATTACGCAGCTGCCCTTCGCCGCAAGCTGGTCATCGAGATCGGTATGAACGTGATAACATACAAACAGGGAGTAACTAGAGACTGGAACACGGGAGGATGAAATGATTGTCAAGCATTGTCTTTTGGTCGTCGCGGTCACGACGCTCTGCCTCGGATCTGCCCAGGCCCAGTCTGTGAAACAAGCCATCGAAGCCGCCAATGCCGAGTTCGTGAAGGCATACAACAGTAAGGATGCAGCCGGGGTCGCGTCGAAGTACGCGGATGATGCGGCCGCATTCCCGCCAGATATGGCGCGGGTCGACGGCCGTCAGAATATCCAGAAGCTATGGCAGGGCGCGATCGATATGGGCATATCGGAGCTCGCGCTCACCACGCTTGAAGTCCAGGAATGCCGAGATCTTGCATACGAGTCCGGGACTTTCTCCCTCAAGGCACCGGGCAAGGATTCGAAGCTGGTGGATACCGCCGGCAAGTATGTGGTGGTCTGGAAGAAAGGACCGGACGGCGGCTGGAAACTCTACCGGGACATATGGAACTTCGATCCCCGGATGTGAAGGTAGCCTTGGATGGCGGGCGCCTCATGGCCAATCAGAGACCCTCGCCAATTTCGTGGAGTACATTTGCAGCTCGGTACCGAGTCACCTGCCGGAGGAGCACATGGCGAAACTCACCATTGATCAATACCTGGCGGCGGCGGCGGCGCGGCTTGCCCATCTGACGCAGACCTATGCTATCGTTTTTTTCGCCAGTATCGCGACTATGTTCGCGATACTGGCGTACGCACCATCAGCGGGATTAGCCGCCAGGTTCGCGCTCGCGACGATTGTGGTCGCAATCACCGTTTATGGGGTCTTGGCAGCCAAGGCCGCCATGGATGACTTAAAGGCGATGCTGGACGATGCGGTCGACGACTTCTCGGGCAGTCGCTTCGGCGCTCACCTGAAGCGGATACCTACGGCGCTGTTCATCGGAGTAACCGTCATCCTCGTTCTCGCGATGGGGTGACGCAGTTGTGGGCGATCATTTCGGCCTGACTGGGCTGGGTCCCGACTGTGTGGCCTGCGGCCGCTGGCGGGGCGCGGGATAGGCCGACCTGACACCGGGAAATGGCAGCAAGAGCGTCAACAATGAAGCCCGGCCAATATCGACTTGAACAACCGAACTCGGGGCGCAAGTCCGGCCCATAGTTGGGGTGGCACGCTTATCCTTGGCCCGGTGTTCTCGCGCTATATCGATGAAACAGCCAGCCGATTCTGGCCAGCAACGATACCGCGGAAGAAACATAGAATGACTGGGCAAATCAGGAGCACGACGGCGCCGAAGTTCAGAGCGGCGCTCGCGGAGCCGATCGAGTTGGAAAGCTTTCCGCCGATCACCGATCCAACCGGGCTCCCGGCATAGAAACGCTGTGCGGTAGGCCCCGCAGGTGGCCTGTGCCGGCGCTCCCTGTAAGTTCAGTCACCGCCTCCATCGCGGCATTCCATCGGAAACGCCGTCTCCGCGAAGGCGGCGCCAATTGCGTCAACAGTAACCCAGCGCCCGCATCAATCCTCTCGAGCGAAATCCTAGCGGCATAGACCGGCGCCCGAGTTTTCTGTGCGCCGCTCTTGGATTCGTCCTGCACTGTGAGGTCCGAATTCTCTGGCGCGCGTTTTTTCTGCTCATGACCCAAATGGGTCATGAGCAGTCCCTACGAAGGGCTATCCTTTGAGCGAGAAGCTGAAGGGCGTTGCGCCCTCGGGAAGGCGAAGCCGCTCACAGACCAATTGGCAAAGGCTTTCTAGGAACAGTGCCTCGAATCGACGCGCTCGTGGGAGTCGACGGTCTCGGAAGACCGGACGGTCTGCCCAAGGATAATTGAGATGCAATACTTGTCTGCAGTTCTTGGCATGGGACTGTTGAGCACAGTTCCACTGATCGTGGGCCAGCCCGCGCCTGATGTTTCTCATGTCGAGAAGCCTTGCCCCTGCGAGACTCACGAGAAGTGGCTTCTCATGCCATCAGCCGATGAAGTCGACGTCGCGATCGTCCTCGCGGCCGATATGTCGGGATCCATCAGCCAGAGCGAGGCAGCTTTGGAGCGCGAGGGCTATGCATCCGCTTTGGAATCGGCCGACGTGCTGGAGGTGATCAAGGAGGGTCCACAAGGCAAGGTCGCCGTCACCTACCTCGAATGGTCGAGCGCGGGCACTTCGGAGACACGATTGGATTGGGCGATCCTGTCCGATGCGCATGACGCGTCTTTCATCGCGCACGCCATTCGAAAGAAGTCCGAACGGCAACGCGCCGGTCCGCACGGTTCGAAAACTTCGATCTCATACGCCATCGACGTATCGGCCGACGCCTTCGACAAACTACCCCTCAGGGCGTCGCGCAGGGTCATCGACATCTCCGGTGACGGAACGAACAATGACGGACCTCCAATAGAGGATAGCCGCCGGAGAGCGCTTCAGAAAGCGATCGTGATCAACGGCCTGCCAATTGGTTACGACGTTGAACTTGGCGAGACTATTCCGGAATATTACGAGCGGCACGTTATCGGAGGACCGGGCTCCTTCATGGTTACCGCCAACAGCGCCGCCGAATTTCGGCAGGCAATCACATATAAGCTAGCGAGAGAAGTGGCATTCCTCTCAAGCGGGGCTCGTCCCGGACTTGTCGGCCGCGCGGGCGGTCTGCAACAGATCGAGACCTATCAGCGGCGACACCCTGCGGGAGCGGTGATGTCTACGGCGTTCGATTTTGCGGCGTCGAAACCCGCACTTGACCCGACCCGATTCTTCCTTCGCGCACGAGGAGCGGCAACAGACGAGGACCGACGGCTCCCGCAGACAAGAAACCGAACAAAGCCGATGATATCACACGAGATTGAGGGAGGAGATTATGAAATACCTCGTAAATTGGAACGAGCGGCCACAGGGATCGGCGATTGAATACGAGAACGTCCAAAAGCGCATCCTGAAGATCTTTCAGCACTGGGAAATACCCAGCGAAATCAAGGTACATGCCTTCGTGGTGCGGGTTGGCGAATGGGGTGGCAGCATGCTGTTCGAGGCAGATGACCCGCTGCTAATGCACAAAATGTGTTCGATCTTCCCGGCATTCCAATTCGAAGTGCATCAGGTCATCGACGTTCAGGACGCGGTTCGCGTCGAGATGGAAGCTATCAAATGGCGGGATGAACTTCCTTCGTGAGGTGGAGCATTCGCATCCTGCCCGTCATTTCGGACATGGGATTCTGCAAGCTCGGACCAACCGAGTTAGCGCAACTCGTCTGGGTTTGTCCTCAACGCCTACTCGGTATCAGTAGACCATTTCGCTTTAGATAGCGCGTTCGGCTTCCGCCGCGCAGCAATCACAGCGTCACCGGCAAATGGCAAAGCACCCCTCCGAAAATGGTCGAGCGTTCTTTGCCACAGGGCCGGTAACCAGAAAGTTTGCAATTGACCCGCCATGTCACACCCCCAATCAGCTGCCTGTCGCCGCTGGCCGAGACGGATCGTTTCTTGGCGTTCACCACGGGCGAAGAAATGCGAAAGGCTGGTATCCGGTTGACGGTCGGAAAAGCGCGCTTGCGCCAGTTGCGCGGTCCTCATTAGACGGTTTCGAGCCGGCTGAACCGAACGGGGATGAGCTTCCGAGTCTTGAGTTGCCCTGCCACATCCTTGTCGATAACAGTCAGAAACTGTGCGTCTTCAGACGCCAAAGGCAGAACCAGGCGTCCCCCTGGCTTGAGCTGGTTCAGCAAAGCCGGCGGCGTCCGCTCAGCCGCCACGCTAACCAGGATCTTGTCGAATGGGGCGTGCTCGGGCCAGCCGCGAGACCCGTCTCCGACACGAATGGCGACATTGGAGAAGCCAAGGCCCTGCAGCAGAGTCTCGGCATGGCTTGCGAATTCCTCGATGATTTCGACGCTCCAAACTTGTCCGGCGAGTTCCGCGAGGATTGCGGCTTGGTAGCCCAGGCCAGTTCCGATCTCGAGCACTGCCTGGTGCGGTTGGGGAGCAAGGAGATCGGTCATCAGAGCGACAATGAAGGGCTGCGAGACGGTCTTGTCGAAGCCGATCGGCAGCGGCATGTCCTGATAGGCATAAGGCGCGACCGGGGCTGGCACGAAGAGATGCCGCGGGACCCGCCGCATCGATGCCATCACCCGCTCATCGAGCGTTGCCTTGCCGAGTTCTTCGCTTGCAAGGTCGGCATGGATCGCAATCATCTCGACCATGTGCCTGCGTAAAATCGCAAGGTGCTCTTCGGTCATCGGTTTCATGACGGTGGGGCTTTCTCCAACCAGTCTGCTGCCAAGTACAGTCTACCACTGTCGCGAATCGAAAGGCGATCCTCGGTGTGCGCTCGAAGTGGCGGGCCCGGGCCTGGAAGCAGGAAGGCTGACGCTCCGCAGAGGCCAGTGCCGCCGCCGAGATTCTCGGCGCGGACATCGAGTTCTTCGACGCCGACGACTAAATCCACATGTCACAGGCCGATTGGCGAATGTGGTGCAAGTTTCTTGTCGCTGAGAGTAAAGCCGGTTCTTCTGTCGTGCAGAAGATCTCCCCTGGCAAACAGCGCGGAGCATAAGGGCTGTCCCGACAATAGTGCCAGTCTCCGTGGGGAACGCACGACAGTGGCTAGAGCTGCATCGTTGATCGCGACCTGCTGTAGGTGTGGAGCCTCAACAGGTAGCCCGTCAATTTGTGAACATCGACGACATAAGTTCGTAATATGGCTCCTATGTCATGGGAGTGAACGCCTTGCGGCGTCCGCGCCCAAAGCAGCTGCTTGCGGCGGTGAGCGAGGCGCCGGTTCCCGCATCGTGTCGTCGGCAAAAAAGCGACGTTCCGCTCTTTGCTTTCACGTCCGGTACGCCGACAAGTCCGGCGGTCAAAAATCGACCAGCGGCGTGTCCACGATCTGGTGCTCGAACAGCAGCCAGAACGGCGATCCCCGGGATTCGGAGTACCAATGCTCAAAAATCGCAAGGGCCACGCCGATATTGGTGGCGGGTTCGTCCTCGGGCGGCTTCGCGGCCTGGAACAGCGCAAGCGCAACTGGGCCAAAATGCGTGATCGCTTCCGTGCGCGCCTCGCTGTCCACACTCCAGCCGAGCCGCAAGCGCAGGACGGCCAAAGCGCTGGCAACGGCGATCTCCTCACTTTCGGCCGAGGCCACGGCGTCCGAGATCGCCTGCATGAGGTTGAGCCGCCTGAAGGCGAAAGCGCGCTCCTGTTCCAGAACCGCGATCTGATTGGCCGCTTGTCGCCTGAAGCTTGCCTCGGTTGTCCTGGCGGTCTCAGCCGTCGTTTTCAGGTCATTCAGATAGGAAGCCGTCGGGTTCATCTTGGCTCACCAGGATGGCGGAAGAGAGTGGGAGTCGAACCCACCAGAGACCGACTCGCGGCCCCTCCCGGATTTGAAGTCCGGACGCCCCACCGGGGGCGATGCTCCTCCAGAAATTTGCACCGTCGGCGGCTCACCCTCGCCTGTCAGGCGGAACAGGTCCAGCTTGCGCCTGTTCAGGCGGCGCAAGTCTCCCCGCCGCAGCGTCACGCCGTGCCGATCGAGAAATTCGAGGATAAGGATGGCGACCTTGCGTCCGCTGCCCACGCGATCGCGAAATTGAGCAGCGGTGAACTCGTCTGTGGGCATCGACGCAGCGAGGTCGCGCGCGATCTCCACGATCTGCGCCAACGCCTCGCGCTGGAAGAAGTGGTCATGAGCGACCTCATGGACCTTCCCCATGCGGCCGGCAAGCTTCAGAAGCCGCCGGATTTCCGTCTCCGGCGCGCCCAGCACCTCGGCAATATCCCACACTCTCGGCGGATGGAACCGTTCGGGTCCGCCGATGAGAGGCTGGATTTGCAGCCAGAAAGTTTCATCCTTTGCCGTCAGGTGCGCCTCATGACCGGGCAGCCGCACCCAGGCGCCATCCAAGGCAACTTCTCCAGCATGCGAAAGGCTCCGCAGAACTGCCGTGAAAGCGGGCGCCTGCAGACGTGGATCAAGCCCAATACGCAGTCTCTCCATTCCTACGCCCGGCAAATCCGGATTGTCGGCATGGAAGGCCTCCAGGGTCGCGGCCAAGTCGCGCTTGAATCGCAACCAGCGCTCCGGCGACAGCACGAGAAGCATCTCTCCCACGGCAAAACGAACAAGCCCGAGTTGATCGATCAGGCCTTCCGTCTCGCGGTCACTAAGCGCCCTGTCGCGCGCGAAACCCTTCAGGTCGAAATAGTGGGGCGGCGCATCAAGGAGTGCGGCGGCGGCCAGTTCGGGCGCCAACAGCGCATGGGCATCGAGTTGGATCAGCCGTTCCGGTGCGCGGCGTTTGCGGCTGGGCGCCCGCAGATCGAGAAAATGTCCGCCGCCGATGGTTCGCTGCGCGGAGGTGTCGCGCACCACGTAAACGTCGCCGGCAGCGGCCGCGATCGGACTGTCCAGCACCAATTGAACTTTGGCCGTGCCGCCAGGCCCGATCGGTTCGTCTGCGAGGAGTACGATGCGTGCCCCAACGTCCGTCGCGGCATGGTGGAGCCGGACCGGAAACCATTGGCCGATCGGCTTGCGTTCATCCGGCAGAACGCGAAGGCGTGCATCAATCCGGTCCGTCGGCGCGTGAAGCTTCGGATCGACGATCACGTCGCCGCGCCGGATCGCCTCCTTGAAAACCCTTTCGCCGGTCAGATTGAGCGCGCAGCGGTCTCCGGCCCGACCACGTTCAGCCGGCCGGTTCTGGGCGTGGATCGATCGAACCCGCGCAAGCAATCCCGACGGGCTTACGACCACGTTGTCTCCAATACCGAGAGAACCCGAAAGCACGGTGCCGGTCACGACGGTGCCCACGCCGCGCAGCGTGAACGAGCGGTCCACCGCTAATCGAAAACGGCCCGAAACTGCACGCCGGGCAAGATGCGACGCCTCCTCGAACAAGAGATACCTCAGTTCATCGATACCTTCGCCTGTAACGACCGAGACGGGAATCAGGTGGGCCTCGGCAAGCATCGTCCCGGCAAGCACCGAGCGGATATCACTCGCTACCGCATTGCGATGCTCGGGACCGGCCAGATCGCATTTGGTAAGCAGGACGGCGCCGCGCTTGACACCGAGCAGATCGATGATGGCGAGGTGCTCCCGGGTTTGCGGCATGACGCCGTCATCGGCAGCCACCACGAGCAACACGAAGTCGATGCCGCTGGCGCCGGCGAGCATCGTGTGTACGAAACGCTCGTGCCCGGGAACATCGACGAAACCGATGCTATCCCCACCCGGCACCGGCAAATAGGCGAAGCCGAGATCGATAGTCATGCCGCGTGTCTTTTCGTCCTGCAAACGATCGGTGTTTATACCGGTCAGCGCATGCACCAGCGCGGTTTTGCCATGATCGACATGTCCCGCCGTGCCTACGATCATGATGTGGTCTCCGGCAACGGCACGGCGGCGCGACGCTCGGCCTCGGCGGCATCGCCCGCGCTCAATTCGGCCCGCACCGCAGCCAGATAGCGGCGGGCAAGGGCGCTGCCGCCAGCCTCGGCACGCAGGAGCCAAGCCAGCGCCTCGACCGCGTCGGGCGGCACGCCCGTGCCAAGATGGCAGGCGGCGCCGAGCATTGCCTGCCCTTCGCCGTCTCCTCGCATGGCAGCACGACGCCACCAGCAGACAGCCTCGTGCGGATCGCGCGGCACACCGAGCGCATTGTGATAAAGCATGCCAATCCGGGTCATCGCGGATGCGATGCCCCGATCGGCCGCGGCAAGCGCCCAGCGTCGCGCCTCGCCGGCATCGGGAGCCATCACTTCGCCCTCCAGCAGCATCCAGCTCAGCATGTCCTGCGCCGGTCCGTCGCCAGTTTCCGCTGCAGCCCGATAGAGTTCCGCCGCCCGGCGAAAGTCCTGCTGAACGCCTTCGCCGCGGAAATAAAGCGACGCCAGGTTCCTTTGCCCGACAGGATCTCCTGCCTCGGCGGCGAGCGCCAGCCAGCGAAACGCCATATCCGCGTCACGCTCGACGCCGAGCCCTTCGGCGAAGCAGGCGCCTATATTGTTCTGAGCGCGGGCGACGCCCTGGTGAGCCAGCGGTTCCCATATGGAGAGAGCCACGGCATGATCGCCTCGCCGAGCGGCTTCGAGGGCCTCGGTCATGCGTGCGGCCATAGGCGTCTCGGCTGGGCGGCGCGAAAGGCGGTCAAGCCAGCGCATCGGTTCCTCCCAGATTTAAGCCGGCTAGATTGGCGACGAAGTTCGCCTCGTCTTCCAGGCAGCGCAAATCGAGCACGAGCGCCTGGCTTTCGATGCGCCCGATCACCGGGACGCCCAGCCCGCGCAGCGCAGCCGCAAGCGCTTCGAGCGCCCGGCTGCTCCCTGAGCGCGGCTTGAGAGCAAGCCCAGCGCTTGGCACAGTTTCGAGCGGCAGCGCGCCGGATCCGACTTGGCTCCGGCACTCCACCTTGTCGACCGCAAAGGCTTCGCCCACGGCGTCAGCAACCAGGGGAACAAGGCGCTTTGCCTGCGCTGCAATCTCCCTCACCGGGCGCGCCAGCAGCCTTAGCGTCGGCAGGCGCTCGGCCAGGCGGTCGGGGTCGCGGTAGAGCTTCAACGTCGCCTCGAGCGCGGCCAAACGAAGCTTGTCGACCCTGAGCGCCCGCTTCATCGGGTTGCGGCTGATCGCTGCGAGCAGGTCCCTGCAGCCGACGATGAAACCCGCCTGCGGACCGCCAAGCAGCTTGTCGCCGGAGAATGTGACGAGATCGGCGCCTTCGGCGACCGCCTCGCGCACGGTCGTCTCGCGCCCAAGGCCGTAGCGGGCTAGATCGACCAGCGTGCCCGAACCGAGATCATGGACCAGCGGTATCCCATGCTCCTTGGCGATTGAAGCGAGCTCGGGTGCCCGGATCTCGGACGTGAACCCTTCGACCCGATAGTTCGATGTGTGCACCTTGAGGATGAGCCCGGTCTCCGGGCCGATCGCCGCGACGTAGTCTTTGCGATGCGTGCGATTGGTGGTGCCGACCTCGACAAGCCTGGCGCCGGCGCGCGTCATGATCTCGGGCATCCGGAAAGAGCCGCCGATCTCGATCAACTCGCCTCGCGAAACGATCGCTTCGCGACCGAGCGCCAGCGTGTTGAGGACGAGAAGGACGGCAGCCGCATTGTTGTTGACGACGGTTGCATCCTCGGCTCCGGTCAGCTCGCAAACGAGCGATCGAAGATGATCGTCCCGTTCGCCGCGCTCGCCTTTCTCGACATCGAATTCGAGAGCCACCGCTTCGCGCATCGCCAGCCGAACAGCCTCGACTGCCTCTTTCGCGAGGAGAGCTCGTCCGAGATTGGTATGCAGCACCGTTCCGGTCAGGTTGAAAACGGGACGCAGGGAAGAGCGTTCGCCGTCCCTGAGCTGCACGAGCGCGTCGCCGGCAACATCGTTCGCCTCCGGCACGACGGCTCCGGCATTGCGGGAGGCCATTCGTGCATCGGCGAGGGCTCGGCGAATGGCCTCCGTCGCGGCCCGCCGCCCGAAGCGCTCGATTGCGGCCGCCGCCAGCGGTGTCCTCAGCACGTGGTCGACCGACGGGAGATTGCGCAAAGGGTTTGCGGATGAAGCGGTCATCGTATCCTCAATAGCCAACAAGGAACGGATTGAACGATCCGCGGCGATGGCCGCCCTCGCGGACGAGCAGGTCGAGGCCGAGCGTCGCCACGTCGTCGGCGACCGGATCGAGAGCCGGATCCTTGTATTGGTACAGGATCTTTACATAGCAGCCGCATGCATCGCAGGTCTCGGCTTTGACCGTGCCAGGACCTCCCTCGATTTCCTGATAGCCTATCCCCTTGGTCGAGCCGCACAGCGTACATTTGATGCGGACGTGGTTCCACAATGTTCCACACAGCGCGCAGGCGCAGAACCGCGCCCCGTGTGCGCCGTGCCAACCGACGATGATCGAGGATACGGGCGGCCCGCCGCAGGCCGGACAGGCGCCGTCGGCAACCGGAACGAGCTTCGAGCTGTCGAGACATGCCGCGAGGCGGGCGAAGTGAACCTGCAGCGCGGCCGCGACATAGATATGCTCGGCAAGCGCTTTGATTGGGATTGCATCGGCGAGCACATTGCGCACCATGGAATCGACCCCGGACGCATCGATGTTTGCCAGCCTGCCCAAGGCGGCTGCGGCCGCTTCGGGTTTTTCGATCGTGGCTGCCACTTCGAACAGGCGGCCGAGCGTCATTCCAAGGGCGGCATCCGAAGTGAATTGGTTGCGATCGAGCGGCGGCATACCAAAGATTCGTGCGCGCTCGCGCGCCTCCGCGGTCGGCAATTCGATCTCCGGCAAGCCGTCCTGGATGCGGTGCTGCGCATCCGTCAGTGCAGCGAGGAAGCGGAGATAGGGGCCGAGCTGGTGGTCATCCGCCAACACAATCAATCGTTCGGAGCGGCGAATGAACAAGGTCCGCGGATCAGGCACGCGCGCAAAGGGTGGGGCCGAGACTTCGCCGATTACAGTCGGGTCAGGGCGTGACGGATCTTGTTGCCTTGGCATTTCAACCTCACGAACCTCACGGGCCACGTGGTCGGCTTGATACTGCTCCAGAGCAATTCCACGAAAAGTGTATACCGGTTTTCCGTCCGGAATTGCGTAAAAACAAATACCTGGTCATTCGGCGGGATTCGATCCCGAACGTCCGTTCGGCTTGCCTGCGATCAGTTCACGCAGCCATTTGCGATGATGCCGCCACGCCCAGCCGCCGGTCACCCGTCCGCGCGTCATGGCGGGAATGGTGCCGCGTACCCAGATGGCCGAGTAGAAATGAATAATCCAGACGCCGATGATCGCCACGGCAGCGATCGAATGAACAAGCAGCGCTACCCGCTGCTGGCCGATCGTGGTGTAAGCGGCGAAATATTGTTGCCAGATGACGACGCCGCTCGAAATCAGGATGATGATGAGGATCGACATTGACCAGAAGACGAGCTTCTGGCCGGCGTTGTACTTGCCGACTTCGGGGACGTTGTCCTCGTGATTGGACAATACGTCACGGAAACGGGCGAGCCACGTTCCGTCCTCGGGCATCCACAAATTGGCCTTCCAGAACCGAAGGAAAAGCCCAAGGAAGCTAACGAAGAGCAAGACGCCGATCCATGGGTGAATGAAGCGCGTGAACTGGCCGCCGCCAAACAGCCGCGACAGGAAGAACAGGCTCGGGTGAAACATGGCAAGGCCGGACAAGGCGAGCAGGATCAGGCTGGCCGCCGTGATCCAATGGTTGATCCGCGCGCCCACCGTGTAGCGGTCCACGATGACTGGCTTGCCGGGATGTACTTGCTCGTTCGACTTCACGTCATGCGCGGCCATCGTTATTGCCTTCCGTCAGCTCTTCGGCGTGCTCCTCATCCGTCTCGGAGACCCGGTTCGGTCCCATGACCAGATGGTGAAGCAGGCCGACGCCGGCCGCCACGCCGAGAATGGTGAGGCCGGCATATTTGGTCACGCCCTTCCACGCCTCCACCAGCGGACTGATCTTCGGCTCCTTCGGCAGACCAGAATAGAGTTCCGGCTGGTCGGCATGGTGCAGCACATACATCACATGCGTCCCTCCGACGCCGGGTGGATCGTAGAGGCCGGCATTCGAATAGCCGCGCGATTTCAGGTCCTTGATGCGGCCGTCGGCGTGCTGTTTCATCTCGTCTTTCGTGCCGAACACGATCGCCTGGGTCGGGCAGGCCTTGGCGCAGGCTGGTCCCTGGCCGACAGCCACGCGGTCGGAGCAGAGCGTGCATTTGTAGGCCGTGTGATCGACTTTGGAGATGCGCGGAATGTTGAAGGGGCAACCCTTGATGCAATAGCCGCAGCCGATGCAGTTCTCATGGACGAAATCGACGATGCCGTTCGAGTACTGCACTATGGCGCCCGGCGCCGGACAAGCCTTGAGGCAGCCCGGATCAGCGCAGTGCATACAGCCATCCTTGCGGATCAGCCATTCGAGTTCGTTGGTCTCGGGATTGTCCCATTCGCTGTAGCGCATCAGGGTGAACATGTCCGGCGTGAGATCGGCAGGATTCTCATAGACGCCGGCATTGAGGCCGATCTCCGGATGCGTGTCGTTCCATTCGATGCAGGCCGTCTGGCATGCCTTGCAGCCGATGCATTTCGAAACATCGATGAGCTTGGCGACTTCCGTCAATTGCTGCTCGGGCGCGGGAACCGTCGAGGCAGAGCGGCGGATGAGGGCCTTGTCGGAAAAACGCGGTGCGGTATCCGTCGTCGAAGGATTTGGAAGTGGAGGAAACATCGCTTACTCCTCCTACGCTACCGGCCCGGCGACGGGCTCGATGTTGACAAGGAACGCCTTGTATTCCGGCGTCTCGATGTTGGCGTCGCCGACAAAGGGGGTGAGCATGTTGGGGCCAAAGCCCTTCTTCGCCGCTCCCGTGAAGCCCCAGTGCAGTGGTATTCCGACGATGTGGACGGTCTTGCCATCACAGGTGAGCGGCCTGATCCTTTTGGTCACCATGGCCTTCGCCACAACGGAACCGCGCTTCGACCAGACGCGCACCCAGCCGCCTTTGGTGATGCCTTTCTCGGCCGCAAGCTGTTCCGAAATTTCCACGAAAAACTCCGGCTGCATCACCGCATTGGTGATGACGTGCTTGGTCCAGAAGTGGAAATGCTCGGTCAGTCGGTAGGAGGTCGCCGCGTAGGGAAACTCCTGCGAAGCCGATTCGGCGAACTGGGCCATATCGCCTTCGAATACACGCGCTGCGGGGTTGCCGCGGACTTTGGGAGCTATCGGGTTCGCGATGGGCGACTCGAATGGCTCGTAGTGCGCCGGGAATGGTCCGTCGCGCATCATGCCTCGGGTAAAGAGGCGCGAGACGCCTTCCGGATTCATGATGAACGGGCCTACTTGATCGGGCTTTGCCGTTGGCAAGATGTCGGGGACATCGTAGCCTGACCATTTCGTGCCGTCCCATTCAATCACCTTGCGGCTTGGATCCCAAGCCTTTCCGGTGAGGTCAGCCGACGCCCTGTTGTAGAGAATGCGACGGTTGGCAGGCCATGAGAACGCCCATTTGGAATAGGCGCCGGTTTCGTCAGGATCGGTGGTGTCCCGCCTGGCCATGTTGTTGCCGTTCTCGTTGAAGCAGCCGGAATAGATCCAGCAGCCGCAGGAGGTGGAGCCGTCGTCGCGCAGCGCGGCGAAGCCCGGCAAGAGCTTTCCGGCCTCGGCCAGCACCTTTGTCGGGTCGGCCGTGTCGGTTACCCTGGCGAGCGCCCTGCCATTGATCTCCTGGGCAAGCTCCTCGGCCTTCGGATCGCCGGGATCGGCATAAGGCCAGTTGAGCTTAACGATCGGATCCGCGAAGGCGCCACCTTCCTTGGTGTAGAGCTCCTTCAGGCGCAGATAGAGCTGTGCCATAATCCAGGTATCGCGTTTGGCCTCGCCGGGCGGCGTGCCGCCGGCCCAATGCCACTGCAGCCAGCGCCCCGAATTGACCAGCGAGCCGTCGTCCTCGGCGAAGCAGGTGGAGGGAAGCTGGTAGACTTCCGTCTGAATCTGCGACGGATCGACATCGTTGTACGGCCCGTGGTTCTCCCAGAACCGGCCCGTCTCGGTGTCCAACGGATCCATGATGACGAGGTATTTGAGCTTCGAGAGGGACTCGATCACCTTCTGCTTGTTCGGAGCTGCCTGTAGCGGGTTGAAGCCCTGGCAGAAATAGCCGTTCATCTTGCCCTGGTGCATCAACTCGAAAGCCCGCAGCAGATCGTAGCCCGGCAGGTCGAGCTTCGGCAGGTAGTCATAGGCGAAGCCGTTCTCCGGCGTTGCGGCGTTGCCCCACATTGACTTTTGGAAGCTTACGAAGAACTTCCTGTAGTTCTGCCAGTAGCTCATCTGGTTCGGCCGGAGCGGCTTGAAGCCTCGGGTCGACATGTAGGCTGCCAGATCGACCTCCTTCTCGGTCGGCAGCGTCAGATAACCGGGCAGCAGGTTCGACATCAGCCCGAGGTCGGTCAGCCCCTGGATATTGGAGTGACCGCGAAGCGCGTTCATGCCGCCGCCGCGTATACCAATGTTGCCGAGAACAAGCTGCAGCATCGCCATGGCGCGGATGTTCTGCGAGCCCTTCGAGTGCTGGGTCCAGCCGAGCGCGTACATCGAGGTCATCGCCTTGGTCGGAGACGACGTCTCGGCGACCATCGCGGCCACCTTCAGGAACCGGTCCTTCGGTGTGCCGCAGATGCGCTCGACCATCTCCGGCGTGTAGACCGCGACATGCTTCTTGAGCAGATTCCAGACGCAGCGGGGATTGGCCAATGTCGCGTCGACAACGGCGAAGCCGTCCGGGCCTATGTCATAGTCCCAACTGGACTTGTCATAGTCTCGCTTCGCCTCGTTATAGCCGGAGAAGAGGCCGTCCTGATAGGTGAAGCCCTCCTTGACGACATACGTCGCGTTAGTGAAGGCCTTCAGATAGTCCCATTGCACCTTATCGTTCTGGATGCAGTAGTTGATCAGCCCGAGCAGGAAGGCGATATCCGTTCCCTGGCGGATCGGCGCGTAAACATCCGACACCGAAGCCGAGCGCGTAAAGCGCGGGTCGACGACGATGAGCTTGGCGCCGCGGTTGGCCTTCGCCTCTGTGACCCATTTGAAGCCGCAAGGATGCGCTTCCGCGGCATTGCCGCCCATGATGACGACGAGATCCGTGTTCTTGATGTCGGTCCAGGAATTGGTCATTGCGCCGCGGCCGAATGTTGGGGCGAGACTCGCCACCGTCGGGCCGTGTCAGACACGTGCCTGGTTGTCGAACACCAGCATGCCCGCGCTGCGGACCACCTTGTAGGTCGCGAACGCGGTTTCATTGGTCGAAGCCGAGGCGGCGAGGAAGCCGGTGGTGATCCACCGGTTGACCGTCACGCCGTCATTGTTCATCGCGACGAAGTTCTTGTCGCGATCGTCCTTCATAAGGCGGGCGATGCGGCCGAGCGCGTCTTCCCAGCTTATCGGCTCGAACTTGTCCGAGCCGGGTCTGCGGATCATCGGATGTTGCAGACGGGTCGGCGACTTGACAAATCCGAGCAGGGCCGACCCTTTGGGGCACAAGGTGCCGCGATTGGTCGGATGATCAGTGTCCCCCTCGATATGGGTGATCTCGGCCGGCTCGCCCTTTCTGAGATCGCCCTTCGAATACAAGATTATGCCGCAAGCCACCGAGCAGTATGGACAGGTGTTGCGTGTTTCGGTGGTGTTCGCGAGCTTGAACGGCCGTATAGCCGCCGCGTGTGCGGCCTCGCTATCGCCGAAGCCGAGAGCTCCAAGCGAAGTACCGGCGACACCCGCGCCTGCTGTTTGCAGGAACGCGCGTCGAGAAAGATTGATGTTCATGGGTTCCTCCCGAAGCCGATGCCCCACAAGGCAACTCGAACCAACGGTCAATCCGACTAACTAGTGTCGGACCAAATAAAATCAATGCCAAGGAACAAGGCGCGTACGGTGCAGCAAAAGTGCCCCTCCGAACCGCCTTCCTGCAACAGGTTTGTGCCCGCAAATCGGCATTGTGACCGCGACTGCGATTGACGAAAATGAACGCATTGCCATAGAGTAAGGCGTGGCGATGAAACAGCTCCCGCGGGTCGGGGCGCCTTTCGATCGATACCCAATGACGGCGATGCCTCGCACGCCGGATAGGGCCCATGGCTTTCCTAACTCAACGAAATCCGCAGAGAGCAAGCGTGCTCCAAACGTGCCGTGCGTTGGGCGATCGTATTTTCCATTCCGGTTGACTTTGATCCCCACTAAAGCGTGCTAGCAGAGGAGGCTAGACGATCATGGCAATCGCCCTCTCGCCTGAAATCACCAAAGCGCCCGTTGTGCGCCTGACCAGCCTCGCCCATGGCGGCGGTTGCGGCTGCAAGCTGGCGCCGTCAGTGCTGCAGCAGCTTCTCGCCGATCCGGCGGCTGCCAGCCCCTATCATCAACTTCTCGTCGGCACGGAGACCGGGGACGATGCGGCAGTTTGGCAACTCGACAGCGCGACTTGCGTCATTGCGACCACCGACTTCTTCATGCCTATGGTAGATGACCCCTACGATTTTGGTCGGATTGCCGCGACCAACGCCCTGTCCGATATCTATGCGATGGGTGGCCGGCCGATCATGGCGTTGGCTATTCTCGGCATGCCTCTCGACAAGATCCCGACGGTCATGGTCCGCGAAATCCTCAGAGGTGGCGAAGCTGTCTGCGCCGACGCCGGAATCCCGGTTGCCGGCGGCCACTCAATCGACTCGCCGGAGCCGATTTACGGCCTTGCAGTCATCGGCACCTGCCGACCCGAGGACATCCGACGCAATTCTGACGCCAGACCGGGCGACGCCTTGATCCTGACGAAAGGGCTCGGCGTCGGCATCTATTCCGCCGCCATCAAGAAGCAGGCGCTTTCCGAGAGCGGCTATCGCGAAATGATCGCCTCCACCACCCTTCTCAACCGGATCGGATCGGAACTGGCGCAGGAGGCGAGCGTCCACGCCGTAACCGACGTGACCGGATTTGGCTTGCTCGGACATGCCCTCGAGATGGCACGCGGTTCCGGGTGCACGCTCATAATTTGCAGCCACGACGTGCCGCTCTTTTCCGAAGCTGCCTCGCTCACGGTCGACGGCCACGTTACCGGCGCATCGCGGCGCAACTGGGCGAGTTATGGCGACGCGATAAGCTTACCTCCCGGCATGCCCGACTGGCGACGCCATCTTCTCACGGATCCACAGACTTCGGGCGGGTTGCTGGTTGCTTGCGAGACCGACCGCGCAGCGGCGCTCGTTGAGAGGATCGTCGCGGACGGCTATCCTTCGGCTCGCATCATCGGCCATGCCAGGCCCGGCGCGCCGACAATAGTAGTAGAGGCCTGAACGGCCGCTCCGCTTCCCGCCAGATGACGGGGTGCGCCCTCCAGTTCGCGGCACTCCACCTCCTGCCACCACTGGATCGGCAGGCAAAGACGCCGCCTGTCCCGTCCACGCTGGATTGGCGGCGAACGCTGCAGAAACATCAGCTCCTCTATCCGGAGAATCGTTCCACTTGGCCATGCGTTCGGAACGCGTGCTCGACATGGTCTCACCCGTGAACCACCGCGACGTGACGCTCATCGCGATGTCGCGGGCGCCCCGCGGCGACCGATCCCCGCTCCCACCCGAAAGCTTATCACCGCTGTTCAGTGTCGATGTCCAAGCGGCGGTCGCGTCTATCGGCGGAGTACCGAATCGGCCGGGCGCAGGAGCGGTTGGTCCGCGACGGCTGTCGGCGCAGACGGCGGCCGGCTATGTCGAATATGACGAGGCGGGCGACAGCTTCTACCTCAGCCCCGAGCAGGAGCAGGTCTTCGTCAACGAGGACAGCCCCGCCTTCATAGCCGGTGCGTTCGAGGTCGTCTTGGCGCTGTGGCTCGACGAGGAGAAGGTGCGGCAGGCCTTCCGCACCGGCAAGGGACTGGGCTGGCACGACCACAGCGCCTGCCTGTTTCGCGGCACCGAACGCTTCTTCCGGACAAGCTACAACGCCAATCTGATCGGCTCCTGGTTGCCGGCGCTCGATGACGTAATCGAGAAGCTGGAGCGGGGCATAGGCGAAGTCGGTGAAATGGTGGCCATAGCCGCCCAGCGAATTTCTATCGCTCTACCAGCACACCGATTGACATGACGAAGCTAACTATTGGCAGCACTTTGACCGTGTAGCTCTGGACCTCGGTGGTTCCGTTGGCAATGAATTCTCGACATGCAATCTCCTGCATGAAGGCGTCCTCCCCGTGGGGACCGACCTACCGATGAGAAAAGATGGACCGATCAGTTGTTTTTACCGGACGAGCAGTCTGTATCGGTACAAATGGAATTTAATCCCTGTGTCAAAGTCGAGACTCGGGCGAAGCGATCAGTTCAGTTGTTGGCGGTAAGTGGATCGATGACTTGTGTGATCTCGGTGATGGCCGCAATCGGGATCCCACTCAGCTCCGAGTGCCTGCGGATTGCCGCTTCATCCTTGGCCAGGTAGACACAAAACGTCTTGTCCGCGGCCACGTAGCTGTGTTGCCATTGGATTCCAGGACCGACCTTGTCGATGGCTTGGTTGGAGGCACGAGCTGCGCCGCAAAGCTCCACAATCGACATTGCACCGATACCGGGAATGTCTCGTTCGATGACAAACCGTTTCATCTGCGACATCTTTAAAACGCCTCCGCGAATTACCACCAGGTCATTGTCCTCCAAGGGCGCGCTAAAGCAATCCAAATGTTCTTTACGAGTCTAAAGCTAACCTTTACCAATGGTGGATGATTCCGACGCATCTCAAATCGCTGCAGGCACTGGAGCTTGCCATGCGGACCGGCTCTCTGACGGCGGCGGGAAAGCTACTGGGGATTACAACGGCGGCCGTCGGGCAAAGGATCAAGACGCTAGAAGAGCATCTCGGCTTCGACCTTCTTGTGCGCGCAAGGTCCGGCATTCGCTTGACGCCGGAACTTTCAGCTGCCCTCCCGCACATTGCGGCAGCGTTCAGGGAATTGGAAACGGCCGCGCACCTTCTTGATTTCCAGAGAGGGCTCGAAATCCATGTCCTGGCGAACACAGATTGGGCCGAGCTATGGCTGAAAACACGGCTCTCGGAATTCAAAGCAGCGAACCCGAACATCCTATTCTGCGTCAACGGCGTGGGCGACGTGCCTCTGCGACTGGGACAGGCCGATTGCGAGGTCTGGTTCGGCGAACCACGCGGAGGGTACGGCGAGGAGATGCTATTTCGAGACTATCTGCTTCCCGTCGCATCGCCAGAAAATACCAAGCGTGTGTCGAGTTTGGACGCAGCGGAACGTCTTGAGGGATTTCCCCTGCTCCATCTCAATTGCTACCGGACAGACCCTGTCGCCATCGGCTGGCCGGAGTGGATCAGCGCACACGGCTACAGGAAGACTGCTGCGGAACGGGGCATCCGCTATGCCCATGTCCTCCAAGCACTTGAGGCGGTATTTTCCGATGCCGGGATGCTGATCTGTGGCCTAGCTCTGGTTCAGAGCCAGTTGGAGAGCGGGATAATCTCTTTGCCGTTTGCAATATCCCAGGGGGCATGGACAGAGCATGCATATTACGCGGCTTTCCGCGAAAGCGCCGTTCGCCGGACGCAAGTTGCCGCATTCCGCTCTTGGCTCCTGGAAAAAAGCAGCGAAACAACTGGGCATCTGGAGAAACTGTTGGCGCGAGATTAATCGTTCAAGCCCGGTCTTCGGAGAGCATCCACAAATCTGATGTCCCGATGAGCCGACCCTGCCCGACAAGGCGCGGATGTCCGGTCGCCAGGCCGGCCAGGCAGGGAACGCTCCGCTGGCAAAGCGAGAATGGGGGCCGCATCACCCGCCATTGCTTCTGACGATAAGCCGGAAAGTTGGGGTTCTAAGCCGGAGTTCATAGTGGATGGTGAACTGAATGGTGGGCCCGGAGG
>NZ_JAMYOR010000081.1:0-23277 GCF_040319965.1 Mesorhizobium sp. M0830
AAGCGAGTGACCCGCGGGGCGACATGGTCCGGAAAAAAGACAGGAAACGCTTGACCTCACCGACCCCAATCAGAGAAGCCTGCTAAGGAAACAGGCGGTGGAAACCTGCTTGGCTGCTGTGGAAGCCGACATGCCCGCTCAGGAGGCCCGCAGGACATTCGAGGCGAAGAGAAAATGTTCCTTGTAGGGTCTCCGGCGCAATTCGGCAGCGTTACATTCAACGGCTTGCTCCACCACCAAAGGCCATTCGGAGCCCGAGGCCGACAATGAAGAAGCCCGCGATCCGCTGGTGCCAAAGCCTTACGCGGGGACGCGCCGTGATCCACGTCCCTATGCTGCCCGAAGCCATGGCATAAGTGCCCAACACGAGCACGCCCGTCAATTTCTGAGTGGCCCCCAGCAACAAGAGTTGGAGCGTAATAGAGCTTCCATGCGGGTCCACGAACTGGGGCAGGCACGCAACCATGAAAGTGATGGGCCAAGGATTGATTAGATTGGCGATCATGCCTTCGCCTGCCGCCGCAAGGTGCCCGGGCGACCTCCCATCGTGCTGGGCAGGGACATGCGCGGCTGTGAAAATCAGCCGAAGCCCGAGCCAAATGAGATAGGCCGCTCCCATCCATTGGAGCGCAGCGAACGCGAGCGGTGAAGCTCTAATGAGAGTAGTGAGGCCAAGCGCGATAAGGGGCAGTTGCACCATGCCCGCTCCGACGGTCATCCCCAGCACAGTGAACAGCGCAACTCCACGCCCCTGCCCAATTCCGCGCGCCATCACAAGCATGCTGTCCGGCCCCGGTGGCATCTGCAGTGCGATGATCGTTCCGACGAATGCTATCCAGAGGCCAGGATGCACGGAATGTTCCTCTCGAACGCCGATGACTGCAACTAGGATGCGTGCACCGCTGGTCAACGGCAGCACATCGTGACCTTGTCTGACATGCAGGCGGTCTTTCGGCGGGATCGTGCGCTGAAAGAACGGAAGACGTTCGCGGGGAAAACGGCCGCAGTGCCGATATAAGGCATCATCGAAAGCTCCAACGCTGGCGCTGTCTGCTTGGCCATAGCGCGTGCAAGGGTGCGAGCGAAGGCGCCAGCTGCTCTTCCATGCGCTGTCGCCAAGCGCCAAGGAGTTGCGTTCGCAATCCAGGCCCCGATCAATCTGAAATGCGGCTACTATCGGAGGAGCCATTTCGAACAGACCAGCGAGGGATTGATCGAACAAAACCGGCTCGACATACCGTGCCTTCACTGCCTGAGAGTCCGCGGCATGCAGCCAGGACCAATCGGCGAAACACGGCTTGTCCGCACAAACGAGCAAAAAGAGCACGCCACAACAAGCTGGCTTATGCCGTCCGGCTGATCCGCCTCTGACGTTTGGCATTATGACTTCGGCTGAGCCAGAGCTCGGGTCGCTGGGCCGTTAAGTACCGTCCCGTCCGGCGCGAACTGCGAGCCATGGCAAGGGCAATCCCAGCATTGCTCGGTGGAATTCCAGTGCACGATGCAGCCAAGATGTGTGCAAGTGGCTGACCGCCTGTGCAACTTGCCGGCGCGGTCGCGGCACACGGCGAGTTTGCTCAAGCCGTCCTGAAGGACGCCGCCTTCGCCGGGCTTGAGATCCCTGGCCGATTTGATCTGGCCGGGTAGCAAGTAACCGGCGAGATTCTTCACGGTCGTGAGGTTCTCATTGATGTAATGCGTAAAGGCAGCGGGCGGCGTCCGGTCGGGAGCATAGACGGCTTCCCAGGGATTCGATCCGTCGACGATCAGATCGCGGATCAGGCGCCCGGCCAATGCGCCATGCGTCATGCCCTGGCCGGAGTCGCCGGTGGCGATGAAGACGTTGCCGTTGCCCGGGCTGCGGCCGATGAAGCCACAATAGTCAATGGTTTCGAGAACCTGACCTGACCATCTCGCTCTTTCCGCACCAAGATCGGGCACCAGCGCTCTGATCCAGGCCTCGAGCGCCGCAAAGCGCGCCTCGCCATCGTCCGTCTCGCCCGATCTATGATCGCGACCGCCCGCAATGAGACAGTCGGTCTTACCAGACCCGCGGCTGAGGCGGACGTAATAATAGGGGTCGTCCATATCCCAGTAGAGCGCGTCCGGGAGAATTCCCCCGGCGATCTCGAAAGCCATCGCATAGGTGCGATAGGGCGCCATCTTGCTGTGGATTTTGACCCAAGTGTTGATCGGAGAGTTGGTTGCAAACACCGCGTTCAAAGCCGTGATGGTTGAGCCGCTGTCGCATTTGAGGCGAATTTGCTTCCCCTCCTTGATTTCGACGACGGCGCTGTCGGCGAAGGCCTTGCCGCCTCGCTTCTTGAAATCAGCAAGCAGGGCGCGCAGGTACTTCAGCGGGTGGAAAGTGGCCTGGCCCGGATAGCGCAGGACGGGCGCCGATTCATGACCCTTGAGCGGCACGCCCTTGCCACGCTCGACTTCGACGCCCGTCTTTGCCGCAGCCGCATACTCTTCGTTGCATCGTCTGGCGGCCTCCTTCTCGTCCATCCATGCGGCGGGGAAAAGGAACCCCTCCAGTCGCCGGAAATCGCAGTCGATTTCCAGGCTGGCGACATGCTGTTCGATCCGGTCGACCGCGGCTCGCTGGCTTGCCTGAAAGCCGCGCGCCAGAGCTTCGCCACGCATCTCGACCAGCGCGCTCAACCCGTCGTCGCAGATGGGCGCCAGATGGGCGGTCGTGCGCGAGGTCATGCCGCCGAGCAAGGGTCCACGATCCACGAGCACCACTTTGCGTCCCGCCAGTGCCAGTTCGTAGGCAACCGAGATCCCGGCGATGCCAGCCCCAATCACGGCCACGTCGCATTTCTCGTTTTGCTCAAGACGGGGAGCGGTGGGCAAGCTCGCGTCAAGCGCCCACAAAGATTTCGTCGCTTCGCCGCTGACGTTCATCGCGCTCTCATCGGAACGAAAACGGATGAAGGGGATATCTGCCGACGACAATCAGGTTCTGCGTGTCCGACAGCTTCCATCATTTAAGTGCTCCTGAGCGTTCCGTTCATCCCGTTGGGGTAGAAACCGCCCTTGCTCACTCCGGGTTGATCAGTCAGATAGACAATGCGCAGCACCTCTTGCGGTGTTCTTGTGAAGGCGATCGCGTCTGGCGTCGAAGGAACGAAGTTGGCTTTGCCGTCGACATAGATGCCTTGGTCCTTGTCGTCAGGCCCGTCGATCTTGTCCCGCGCGTCGGAAATGGCATTGGCAGCCTTCCAGGCCTTCTCGCCCATGCGATAGAGCGAAGACCGCGCCATTCCCATGTGGTAAGCTTCGACCGCGAGAATACCAGCTGCAGCAGCCAGGAACTGCTTGTTCTTTAGAACGGTTGTCGCTCCAGCGTAGGCCGTTACACCCACATCCTCAAACAGCATGCCGCCGAGCACGAAATTCATCTGGTTGCCAAAGGGGTCGAAATCCGCACTCAGGCCCGCAGCCTTCGCGACTGCAGCAAAGCCGGCATCAAAATCGATTGCCGGCCGGTCGACGGCGTCCGACCCAAGCGTCTTGCGATAAAACCTAACATGGGCAAGTTCGTTTTCCGCGACTTCCCGCATGAATTCACCGAGCGCGGGCGTTTCGAAGGAAACTTGTTTGCCGCCAACGACATCGCCGGGCTTGGAACCGGCATCTGAATCGTCGATGCCTTTTCCTGTGGTACCCCGAAGATAGTATTCCGCCTCCATGTATTCGAGGTTGAGTGCAAAGCGGAAAATGTCTTCGTCCTTGACGCCATCCTGCGCAAAAGCAGGCGAAGCCGGAGCAAGGCCGATGGTCGAAGCGAGGGTTGCTCCCAGGCCAATTTGCAGTGCCCGGCGGCGACAGACGTGAAGCGAAGGCGTGACATCGATCATAGCTTCCTCCCAAAGCCCGCCTGGCCATCGTTTTGGCCCCAAGAGCGAGCCGTCCAACCAAACTTCGCTAAATGCCTAATGTTCCGAGAAGACCCAGATCTCCCGCCCCAGAGGCAAGGCAGGTCGTCGAGGCGCTATCCTTTCGAAATGGTCAGGCTGCGATCAGCATGGTGGCTGCGTCCGACCGCGTGGAACAGGTAACTGCTCATCCACTTTCGGCTCTTACACCCCAGCGAGCCCTGTCGCGCATCCACTCAATGGTGATGCTGCCGATCAGTCTCGCAACTCAATCGGCTTGAACAGCGACGCAGGAACAACGGCGCTGGGCAATCGCCGACGAAGCACGCCATCCATTCACGACCACCGAAGCCGGACTTAATGTTCGTCTTCGGTGGTTGGCAGCGCTATTTTAGCTGCCCATCTTCTTGGCCATTGCGCAAAATTCCGCATGCGCCTTGTTAAGCGTGGTGTCGCCACAGTCTTTCAACACCGCCGTTCGTTCGTCGGGTTTCATGGCCGTCCACGCGGTCTTGAAATCCTTTTCGGACCTCAATGTCTTCATACCGGCATCGGTGAAGAACGGCGACATTTTGGCAGGATCGTCGAGCGCGGATGTGCCGGTTGTGGAACCAGCCATCGCAACACCCCCCATCGATGCGAGCGCGATTGCAGCAACGAGAAGTTTCATGCTCATTTTAACCTCCTTCAGGTCAACAAGCTTGTCGTGACTGCACGAAGCAACGTGCGCTTGACACACCTGGTTCCGGCGTCGATAACGTATATTTTAGCAACGTCTTGCTAGCGAAAAGCTTGACCGGAGACGGCCTCGCCTGACGTTTCATGACGGCCAGGGCGCGCACTTAGGCAAGCCTGATGCAGACGGCTCCCATACAACCCACGAGGGTCTAAACCTCATGGATTTGACCGCTTCAAGAGTTCGGCGCAGCTCGCTCTCTATGGCGGGGCTTTTCGTCCTCTTCAGCTACTGGTCGTCGTCGTGCGGAGGCTTCTAGCCCTTGAGGGAACGGGCTTGGCCGACCGGTGTGGAACGCCTTCGCGCAGCCCACAAGGTGTGCTGGCGCGATAGGGAAGCCGGCACGCTCTAAACCTTTGGGGACGCAGGCCGCGTCGGCTTGCTGGGGCTTGAGGGGACATCCAGCGATGGCATTTTGAGTAAAACTTAGCAATGACTCGATTAATCCAATGGCAGTGAGCAGGGTCGGGAACATTTCAGCTGAGTTGCATGTTTCAATCACAATCACGACCATGAGCGATTTGAATGGCGCGAAAACCGAAAGTCGGAGATGAGATCACGCTATCGGCCACCATCCTGAAGGTGATGGAGGACGGCGTTTCGAGCGTTAGTGTGCCGACCTATAATTTCCCGCTTGCCATCGACACGCCGCAGAAGGCCAAGGTAGGCCAGAAAGTCGAAATCAGTGGTTTCGCCACGCGCGTCGATCAAGAGGACGGCAAAGTCACCGTTCGTATCGACGGATGCGGTCTTGTCACTGTCGATATTGATTCCATTGCCGAGGTCTCAGCGACATCGCGGGTAACCGTGCGCGAGTAGCTCGCGCAACCTCACTACGCGAAACCACGATAGGGCGGTGACGAAGGCACGTTTAGTTTGTGCCTGCGGCGTGTCCCAACGCCTACCTGGGAACTTCTCGATCGCTGCCTACGAGCCGAATGCGATGGAGGCTATGGGTAACGCGGTCCGCGCAGGACAGCCTTTCTATTATGCCTAACCTCCTGAACAGCCTCAAGCCCCTGGAACTTTCCGAACGATTGAGTCTTATTGCCCACCAAAACAATGACGGGCCCAGCCAAGGCGCCGCGACACAGGCGCGGTAAACTCCGCACGTATCGAGGGGCAGATTCCACGACAACGCACCGCTTGCCGTCAGCCGGGTAACTTGCGTGCCTGGACCAGTCTCGCGCAGGAGAGTTGCCGCATAATGCCCAGCGGCAGCTTTGGAACGAAAACCTTCATGGAGAATTGTTACTTCGTCTCAGCACCTTTTAAAGGAGGTAGTTATGGGTCGAGGTATCTTGCTTTGGTTGCTTGGAGTGCCGATCCCAATCATCATTCTGATTATGCTTCTTGCGCGGTAGGGGGTGAAAATGGGAACCGTGGTTTCATCGACAGACATCACGCCGGTCACTGAGTCATCCTCATCGGCCGTCAGCTGGGGGCCGATCGTCGCGGGCGCTTTCGCGGCCTCGACGCTGACGGTTATTCTGATGCTGGTCGGCTCCGGTCTAGGACTGACCATGGTTTCGCCCTGGACCGGAGCGAGCGCTTCGACCACGACCTTCGCGGTTTCGGCGGCTGCCTGGCTTGTCGTCGTTCAATGGCTATCAGCTGGCTTAGGCGGCTATCTCACCGGCCGGCTGCGCACCAAGTGGGTAAATGTCCACACTGACGAAGTCTTTTTTCGTGACACCGCGCATGGTTTCCTTGCGTGGGCGCTGGCAACATTGCTTGTTGCCGGCGTGCTGGGCTCGGCTCTTTCGGCGGCGCTGGGCACGGGTGTGCAGGCTGCCTCCTCCGTGGCGTCAGGCGCCGCGACGGGGGCAACGACAGCAGCCGCCAATGCGGCTACGACAGGTGCCCCACCTTCTGGCATCTGGACCGGCTATTTTGTGGATTCTCTGTTCCGCGCGGCGACCCCCGCCGCAGCGCCCGCCAATGAACAGAACGGCGCCACCGCTACGGAACAGGCGACGCGAATCCTGCTGGCGGGGGCGGCAAATGGCCAGATATCGCCTGAGGACAAGGCCTATCTGGCGCAACTCGTCGCCGCCCGCACAGGCCTGTCGGAGGCCGATGCGAAGGCTCGAGTGGATGCGGTGATCGCCAAAGTCGACGACACCAAGGCCAAGGCCAAGCAGGCGGCCGATACAGCAAGGAAAGCCACTGCGTCCTTCGCACTTATAGGCGCATTGTCGATGGTTGTCGGCGCCTTCATAGCCAGCGTTGCAGCAGTGTACGGTGGCAAGCAGCGCGACGAGGAGGAAGCCCTCGTTCTGACCCGTTGAAGTCCGGATCGCATCGGCCGGCGGCGGGTTTGGCGTCACGGCTCAATTTATGCCGGACGAACCAATGAGGTGATCGAAGCCGAGGAGCAATGAGGCGACGTCACTGACGATGATCTTTATCGGATTGACGGGCAATCGCGACCTACTGCTGGGGCATGCCATCGCTCAGAACGGGCCAAGATTCATTTGCCTGAAATACGCGACCGCGCTGGGTGCAGTCGGCGCAGCGGCGACGATCGTGCCGTCTTGCTGGTCGCGCTCTCACGTGGGAAAAAACTCACGATCGAACGCACAGGCGGGTGATGATCGTGCGGCATCTCTCCGTCCCAGTGCTATGCGGCCTAGCGGTCGCGGGGTGTTCTGGCAGCAGGACGCACGGCAGGTGCCTGGTGGACGGGTTTCTCTTCCTGTCCACCTTGCGATCCTATCAGATTTTCCGCTTGGCCAGCAGCGTTGTGAGCCAGTCCGGATCCATTTCCGGTACGGACGACAAGAGCCTTTCGGTGTAAGCCGGATGCGGCGGCGTAAGAACTTCGCTCTTCAAACCCTGCTCAACGACTTTGCCCTGGTGCATGACGACAATTTCGTCGGCTATCGCCCGTACGGTGGCAATGTCGTGAGTGATGAAGAGGTAGCTCATGCCGAAGTCCTTTTGCAGGCGCATGAGGAGCTTTAGGATTTCCTCCTGCACGATCTGGTCGAGCGCGGACGTAATCTCGTCGCAGATAATGAGATCCGGATCGGCCGCAAGCGCCCGGGCAATGCAAACGCGCTGTTTTTGGCCACCCGACAATTCGGCCGGCAGTCGGTCCAGGTAAGCTTCGCTCATCTCGACCATATGCATAAGTTCGCCGATCCGGCGATCCCGCTGCGCGCCGCTAAAGCCGAGGTAGAATTCAAGCGGTCGCGCTATGATGTCTTCGACCGTCTGGCGCGGATTTAACGCGTTATCAGGCGTTTGATAAATCATCTGTATGCGGCGCAGGACCTCCTTCGGGCGCATCTTCAAGCTCTTTGAAAAGGGCTGGCCGGCAAAAGAGATCGATCCCGAAAGCGATGGCAGAAGGCCGGTGACGACCCGAGCGAGGGTCGACTTCCCGGAGCCGGACTCGCCGACCACAGCCACCGTTCTTTCGCGTGGAACTTTGATGCAGACATCCTGGAGCACTTTGACGGTTCGGGCATAGGCCGCGGTAACGTGGTCTATCGTCAGCAGATACTCTTCGGCCGCAACTTCGGGCTTCGCGAGCTTGCGCACAGCCCACAGTGTTTTGGTGTATTCCTGGGCAGGCGCAGCGAGCATCTGCCGTGTTTCAGCCTCCTCCACAGTGAGCCCGTCGCGCAAAACCATAATGCGGTGCGCCATTTGCGCTACCACCGCCAGGTCATGCGTCACGTAGATTGCGGCCGTATTGAATTCCTCCACGATGTTGCGAATGGAGGCAAGAACTTCGACCTGCGTCGTCACATCGAGCGCGGTCGTTGGCTCGTCGAACACTATGAGGTCCGGACGACAAGCCATAGCCATTGCGGTCATTGCTCTTTGCAACTGCCCGCCGGAGACCTGATGAGGATAGCGAAAGCCTATTGTCTCCGGGTCTGGGAGCTGAAGACGTCGATAAAGATCGACGGCGCTCCGGTTTGCCTCTTCCCGGCTGGCAATTCCATGCGCCACCGCAGTTTCGACGGTTTGTTCCAACAGCCGGTGGGCCGGGTTGAAAGAGGCCGCCGCGCTTTGCGCGACATAGGCGATGCGGGAGCCCCTGAGGCGACGGCGCACTGTTTCACTGACTGCCAGAAGATCAATCCCGTCGAACAAGATCGAGCCTTGTGTGATCCGGCAGCCCGGCTTGGCATAACCCATTGCGGCAAGGCCAATGGTGGACTTGCCGGCGCCTGACTCGCCGATCAGGCCCAGAACCTCCCCCCGCTTCAGCGTCAGATCGATCCCGCGCACAATGGGATGCCACCGCTCGTCCGAGAACCCCTCCACATGCAGATTGCGGATCTGCAGTAGATCCTTTCCTTTTTCGCGCGGGCCTGGACCGCTATTTTTCATCCCGCAACCCGCTTGTTGCGTGCAGGAACCAGTCCACGACGAAATTGACTGACACCGTAAGGAGAGCGATCGCGCCGGCCGGAAGGAGCGGCGTGACGTCTCCGTAAGTGATCAGGGTTGCGTTCTCGCGCACCATCGAACCCCAATCGGCGGTCGGTGGCTGAATACCGACGCCGAGAAAGGACAGCGCCGCGATGGTGAGGAATACGAAGCAAAATCGCAAGCCGAACTCTGCGACCAGCGGCGGCATTACATTGGGAAGGATTTCCTTGGCGATGATCCACCTCGCGCCTTCGCCGCGCAATCGCGCCACCTCCACATATTCCATCACGGCCACGTTAAGCCCAACGGCGCGAGAAAGCCGAAAGACACGGGTGGAATCAAGAAGGGCAATGATCACAATCAGGCTGGTGATCGACGAGCCGAAGATCGACAGCAGCACCAGCGCGAAGATCAGACTTGGGATTGACATCAACACGTCCACCGCACGCGACAATATCTGGTCGAGCCATCCCCTGTGCAACGCGGCAAGAAGACCGAGCGAGACGCCAACCGCGAAGGACAGCAACGTGGTCGCGACTGCAATAGCGATGGTGTTGCGCGCACCGTAGATCAAGCGGGTGAGCATGTCGCGGCCGAGCTGATCGGTTCCCAATTTGAACTCCTGGCTCCACGGCGCGAAGGCTTCGCTGAAGACCTGAGTCTCCCCGTATGGCGCGATCCAATGCGCGAAGACCGCAACAAAAACGTAGCCGACGATCACGACGATCCCGAACCATGCGCTGAAGGGTGCCTTCTTCAGGGCCGTTTTCGCTCGGGTGGCACGCGAGCGCCTCAGCCTTTGAATCGCCGCGATAGGTTCGAAGCTGGTCATCGTGGATGCAAGAGCCTGGGGTTGGTGGCGATGGAGATAATATCGGCTATCAGATTGAGCAGGATGTAGGTCGCGGCGAAAATCAGGGCGCAGGCCTGAACGACCGGAACATCCCTGGATTTCACTGCATCAACCATCAACTGACCGATGCCGGGATACACGAACACGACCTCGACCACGACCACTCCAACGATGAGATACGCCAGATTGAAGGCCACCACGGTGACGATGGGAGCCCAGGCATTGGGCAGGGCATGCCTCAGCACGATCACCATCGGGGACATTCCCTTGAGGCGCGCCATATCGATGTAGGGGCTTGCCAGCATGTTGATGATGGCCGCTCGGGTCATGCGCATCATATGGGCCACGATGACGAGCGTAAGGGTGATTGCCGGCAGGGCCACTTTCCAGACGTGATCCCAAAACGGCGTCTGCTCGTTCACATTCGACAATGTCGGAAATTTGGGAACAGCATTGAGTGCCCAGCCCAGTGAGGCTGCCAGCCAATGCGGCAGCGATTGAGCGAAATCGGATCCGATGAACGTGTCGCGCGAGATGACCAGGTAGGCCAGCATATAGGCGACGAAAAACTCCGGGAACGAGATGGTTGTCAGCGTCACAGCATTCACCAGCCGGTCGAACCAGCCGTTGCGGTACAGAGCGGCAAGAATGCCAAGCCCCAGGGCCAGCGGGACTGCGACCAGCGCAGTCACCGCTGCGAGGAACATCGTATTGTATAGCCGTGGCGCGATGATCTCGGCCACGCTACGCCGGTATCCGGTGCGGCTCGCAAACGAGGAGCCGAAGTCACCGTGGAGCATCTGCGCGACCCAGACAAAATAGCGTTCGACAGGTGGACGATCGATGCCGATTTCTCGCTGGAATGCGGCGACCGTTTCGGACGTCGCCGATTGCCCGAGCGTGGCCTTGGCGAAGTCGCCGGGGAGCATCGCGATCGCAGAGAAGATAATGATGGACACGATGAACAAAGTAATCAGGCCGAGCCCAAGCCGCTCCAGAACTGTTCTTGCGACAGGGGTCATGGGCGTGCGTTTCCTGTTTGGGCGGCAGCCCTTGCAACAGCCAGGGAAGCCAACCGGAGCCTCACAGTCAACGCGGCTCCGGCCCGCCATCTCATGCAGTGGCGATCCACCAGCGTTCGGCCATTTTCAGTCCATCGTTCTCCCAATTGGGCGCCACTTCGCCGTGTGCGAGCTTTTTGGATTGAGCGCTGACGAAATTGTTGAAGACCAGCACGATGCTGCCGCCATCATCGTGGGTTAGCTGCTGCATCTCCGCATACATCGCCGCTCGCTTCACCTCGTCCGTCTCGGCGCGCGCTTGGACAAGCAATTCGTTGAAGTGGGGATTTTTCCAGAACGACTCATTCCAGCTGGAGTCCGCGGCGAAGGCTTGGGTGAACATCCAGTCGGCCGTCGCTCGACCGCTCCAATAGGAAGCGCACCAGGGTTTCTTAAGCCAGACATTGTCCCAATAAGCGTCCTCGGCCTCACGCACGACATTTACGTCGATGCCACATTGGGCTGCCGTCTCGCGAATGAGCGAAGCCGCGTCCACCGCGCCTGCAAAAGCGGCATCGGCGACCGAGAGATCCACTTTCAGGTTCTCCATTCCGGCCTTTTTCAGGTAGTGCTTGGCTTTTTCCGGATCAAAGCTGTGCTGCGGTTGCGGATCCTTGGCGAACTTGATCGCTGGCGCGATCGGGTTGTCGTTGGCCACGGTGGCGTGGCCGAGAAAGATCTTGTCGACGATCTCCTGACGATTGATCGCCCATTTCAGGGCCATTCGCACGTCCGGATTATCAAACGGGGCCATCGTGACATTCATCGGCAAGGTATAGTGACCGTAGCCAGTGACTTCGACGATTTCCACCTTGGGATTGCGTTTGAGCATGCCGAGAGTCTTCAAGTCGGCGCGGCCGATATAGTCCACCTCCCCCGTAGACAATGCCGCCATGCGAGCGGCAAGATCTGTAATGGCGATGAACTCCACCTCGTCGAGGTATGGTTTGCCGTTCTTGAAGTAGTTCGGATTGCGCTTGAGTTTGGCCGAAACGCCGGGCTGGAAGTTCTCGATTACGAAAGCGCCCGTGCGAACGCCTGAGGCCCAATCCGCCTTGCCGTCCTTGGCTGGCATGATGACCAGATGGTAGTCACTCATAATGTAAGGGAAATCGGCGTTGCCGCTCTTAAGCGTGAAGACCACCGTTTCCGGGCCGTCCGCCTTGATCTCGGCGACGGACTCCAACAGCGACTTCGCCGCCGATTTGGTGTCCTTGCCCATATGATATTGCAATGAGGTCACGACGTCATCCGCCGTCACGGTCTTGCCGTTGTGGAAGGTTGCGGCTTTGCGCAGCTTGAAGGCCCAGTTTTTGGCCCCATCCGAAGATTCGAAGCTCTCGGCGAGGTCCGGTTGGACATTGCCTTTGGCGTCGACCTCAGTGAGGCTGTTGGACAGCGAGCCCGAAAATGCGGTTTGTGTGAACGTATCGGGGTAGCCGGCCGGATCGATCGAATCCGTCGTCGCGCCGTGAGCCATGCCGAGCTTGGCGAACCCGCCCTGCATCGGTTCGGCCCGCGCCGTGCTCACGAACAGCTTGTCGGCGGCGGCGACGGTCAGGCCAGCGGCCAGGCCAAGATGAATGAAGTCGCGGCGGGAAACATTGCCGCCACCGATCAGGCTTCGAGCGATACCAAGCTTGTATTCAGATTCTGACATTCGACTCTCCCATTGCGGAGTTCTCCGCGTTATTTCTCGTCAAAACACCTGCAAATCTGCTAGTTTGCTGCGGCCACCTTTCCTTCGAATTTTCCAATCCCAATCGGTTTTGCGCCAATCAGGCCGTCACATAGATGCCGCCGGCCTCCACGGTGACTGGAAATGTGCGAGCGCGAACGGTCGGATCGACCAAGGCCTCACCTGACTTGATGTCGAATTCCCAGCCGTGCCAGGCACATCGGACGATCTCGTTTTCGCGATGATAGATGAATTGCGCCTGTTCGACGGGCGCGGTCGTTCCACACTGCGGTCCCTCGCAAAGTGGAGCGCCGCGGTGCGGACAAACATTCAGCAGCGCGTGGAATGAATCCCCGACGCGGAAAACGCCAACCGAAAGGCTGCGGATCTTGGCGATAAAGGGAGACCCGGATTCGATTTCGTCGACGCGGCAGATGTAGGTCTTTTCGGGCATCACATGGTTCCTCAGGCGGCATTCGCCGCTTGCGCGCGCGGGATGCGCTTGTAGACCTCCAGCGCATTCAGTCCCATGATCTTGCTCTTCCAGGCAGGAGGGATCTGCAGCGTGTTTGCATCGTCGTAATCCCAGTGGGGATAATCGGACGCAAACATCAGCGTATTTTCGCCGTCCATCGCCTCAAGCGTGGACCACAGATGCTGGATGTTTGCGGGCTGTTCCAGCGGCTGCGTGGAAAAGCGGATGTTGCGCCTGCAATATTCCGACGGCAGCATCTTCAGCCATGGCGTCTCCTTGCGCAGCGCTTTGTAGTCGGCGTCCAGGCGCCAGAGTACCGATGGGACCCAAGCGACGCCGCACTCGATGATCACGAAATAGAGGTCCGGCCATTTCTCGAAGACGCCATGCGCGATCATGCTGGCCACGTGCGAGATTGCCGACATGTGGAGGATAGCGTGGGTCTCCCAGAAGAACGTCGTTGGGGCAGGAGCGATGGCAGTTGAATTCACTCCGCCATGGCCGCCCAGATGGATGGCGAAGGGCAATCCTACTTCAGCGCAGGCTTCGTAAATCGGGTGGTAGAACGGGTCGCCATACGGCTTGACGGATCCTTGGGAAGCGAGCACCTGCACCATGCGCGGGTGATTGCCAAGGCGACGTATTTCGGCGGCGGCGAGCTTTGGATCTTGTGGCGCGATGATGATCGAGCCCATGAAACGGTCGTCCTTCGGCAGCCACTGATCGATTTGGTAGTCATTGTAGGCGCTGACCAAGGCGCTGGCATAATAGGGGTTGGCGAGGGTTGACGCCTCGATCGGCTCATCACCCGTCAGGATCGCCACGTCGATCTTGTACTTGTCGAGGTGCTTCTCTTTCATAATGAGATAGTTATCGGCTTCGGTTTTCGGACGGACGTCCTTGCGGGAGAAATCCTGCGGATGAAACCAGGGACGATGGCCGTGGGGGAAGGCCCCAACGGGACCTGTCTTCTCGCCTTCGACGAACATGTCCTTCCAGAGGCCGGAAAGGTAGGGCTGCAATACCGTGGCGCTTGACCAGTAATTATGACAATCGCAGTCGATTATAAACACTTTGTTCCGCTCCGTAGCCTCGTCCGGCGATGCTGCCGGATCGCTGACTGGTGCAGCTTCCGCCTTGGCTGTCGTTTGATCAAGCTTATGAAACGTGCCAATATGATCGAGTTTTTCGATCGAGGGTTCAATGCAGCTTGATCACATCGAAACCTTTCTCGATATCGTCGAGTCGAGAAATTTCAATCGGACCGCGGATCGGTTGGGCCTGACCCAATCGACGATCAGCACCCGCATCAAGAACCTGGAGAGCGCAATCGGGTCCGAACTGTTCCAGCGTGGACGCGCCGGGGCAGAGCCGACTGCCGCGGGACGCCGGTTCGAAGCTTACGCCAGGTCTCTGCTCTCGACCTGGTCGCAAGCTCGCCACGACGTACGCGCGTTCAACCGTTTCGAAGGCACCTTGCGCGTTGCCGCCCAAGTGGGCATGACCCGCTCAGTCCTACCCGGGTGGGTCGAGACACTGTGCCAGGTCCTTCCGAAGTCCTCGATTCATATCGAGTCGGATTACTCGAACCAGATGGTCAGCGACTTGAGCATGGGAAACCTGGATATCGCGGTGCTTTATGCCCCTCGCTACTTGCCCGAGATCGCCTACGAGCACCTGATGGTCGAGGAATATGTGATGGTTTCGACTGCCGCCAGAACGCTGTCGGATGTTGATCCTGACACCTACATCCGCCCAGGCTACACCGTTCTGCTGGAGAAAACGCACGCGGAGCTGCTGGCTCAATTGGCGATCTGTCGACTTTCGACCGGATCGGAAACGCTGGCGGAGATCATGCTTCGGCGAACGGGCGGCACTTGCTACATGCGTAGCGATGATGCGCGCCGGTTCACCGCCGAGCTTCCATCGTTCCTCGTTGAAGGAGCGCCGACGCTGCACCAGCCAGTTCACACGGCAATACTGGCACGTCGCAAACACGAACCGATCATTCGCAAAGGCATCCGAGCTCTCCATCTCGCCGTTATGTCGCTGGAAGTTTAATCGAAATTGCCGATCATAACGTTGGGTTTATACTGCTGTTTTATGGGATAAGAACTGGCATGTTCGCTCGACCGCAAAGCCGAGCCGAACAATGAACGCATACGCTTCCATCCAAGCATCCGATATCGTGCCCACGTCGCGTCAGCGGCAATGGACACAAAAGACGCGAGATGTTGTGCTCTGCCGTCGCGTAATCAACGAGACGCACGATGTGAAGACATTCGTTCTCACGTCTGCCGCAGATCGGATGTTCTGCTTCAGCGCCGGCCAGTATGTTCTCGTGCATCTCAGGATTAACGGTGCCGCGATGACGCGCTCCTACTCTGTATCATCACCGCCGACTCGACCGCTTGATCTTCAGATCACGGTGAAACGAACGCCAGGCGGGCTTGCTTCCAACTGGCTCCATGACAATGTGAGGCCAGGCAGCGAGATCGAGATCGAAGGGCCGCTCGGTTCGTTTAATCTTGATGAGTTGCCGGCTCAGAAACCCGTTTTCCTTTCGGGCGGTAGCGGCGTGACTCCGGTTATGTCCATGCTGCGTGCACTTACCGATCGCGCGGATGACAGGGAGATCCGCTTCATTCACAGTGCGAGAACGCCAGGCGACATCGTCTTCCGATCGGAACTGGAAGCACTTGCCGCTCGCTTTCCCAACGTTCAAGTGACTTTGATTTGCAGTCAGGGAGGTCCCGCTTGGACGGGTTCAACCGGCCGAATGGGTGGTCGGATGCTGCTGAGCCTGGTTCCCGATCTCCTCAAGCGCACCGTTTTTGCCTGTGGGCCCGAAGGATACATGAAGACGGCACGCGCCTGTCTTGACGCAATTGGCCTCCCGCCGGCCCAGTATCACGAGGAGAGTTTCGGAGGCAGCAACGGTTCGCGTTCGGAAATGGGTTCAGCGGTTCCGTCTTCGGTCCGTTTCGCCCGCTCGGGCCTGGAGTATCAATGCACGCCCGGAGAGACCCTGCTGGAGGCGGCACGGAATTGTGGCATCTACATCCCGACCGCTTGCCAGCAGGGCGTTTGCGGAACGTGCCGAATAGCCAAACTATCCGGCGAAGTTGCGATGGACGACCTAGGCGGACTGAACGCTGAAGAGAAGTCGGCCGGCTATGTCCTGGCATGTTGCAGCCGCCCACAAGGAACGGTTTTGCTCGACATTTAACTGAGTGTCATCGAGCATTGAAGACGGCCGAGGCACGCATTGGCATCCATGGTGCTTCAAAACAAGAAACCGCCGCTGTCGTCGAGGTGGGCGTCGGGCCGCCCCCTCTCTGCCTCAGTTTCCGGTTTGCCAACCGCGCACCTGTGGACGCGAGTGTCAGATCGAGGGCAGTCCACGGGAGCGCCTGAATGTCCGCTTCTTACAACCCGCACTCGAAGCTGCCAGTCCGTTTGTGACGTCGGCGTGTCCGCCGCGCAGCTCCCGTGTTTAGCGGAGCGGCGGACACATGACGGTGCTCAGGCGGCCAAGGCCCTCAGGCTCTCCTTCTTGTGCTCACGCAGATGATCCATGTTGAGATAGCGGGTCGCCTCGAGCCAGTTCTCGTGGATCTCGACCGCCAGCGCCCGAACCAGCCGCAGGCAACTCTGCGGGTTGGGGAAGATGCGCACGACCAGGGTGCGCCGTTTGATCTCCTGGTTCAGCCGCTCCAGCATGTTGGTCGATTTCATGTGCTTATGATGGGCAAGCGGCAGCCGATAGAAGCTCAGCGTCTCCTCGATGTTGTCCTCCACCCAGTTGACCAGCTTCGGATATTTGGCCTGCCATTTGGCAATCCGCCCTGAGCCCCAAATGGTCGTCGGAGACGACGAACTCGACGCCGGCGAGCCCGCGATTCTTGAGCCCTGTCACGAACTCGCGCCAACTCGAATGGCTCTCCCGGTTGGCCAGCTCCACCCTCATTGGCGAGGAGCGGTATCCGTATTCCTCCATAAAGGGGCATGGAGACCAGCCTTGAACTGAACCGCCCCATGAAATCGTGCATTCAGATCGCGCGCGAACAGCTCGCCCTGCTCGAAACGGCCGAACAGCTAGAGATTGAGGGCTTCAAGGAATTAGTCGAGGGCAGTTCTCTCATTACCGACGAGCTCTACCGACGGGCGACCACCAACTGCTATATTCATGCCGATGAAGCGCGCAGGCTGGGTATCGTCGCCGACGTGCTTGGATAGGACGGTTCACCGCTTATGGAGACGCCGAACGGCTCGGCCGTACGCATGTCGAAATTGTCGGATCTTGCGGAGGCATTCCTAACTAAGAGGTCGACCGCTTCAGCAGTGAGACGCCATCATCAGCCCCATTGCTACGGCTTCTCCGGACGTCCCATTTGTCACGCGTGAGCTTGTTCGTTCCCGATCGAAATACACCCCAAGGAACAATCAACCCGCAACTCCGTTGGACAGATTGCGTCAGGAGAATGCTGTTGCGACATATGATGTTGGGAGCTCTGGCCGGCCTTGCGGCATCGGTGGCGATGACCAGTGCCATGCGGCGATCCCATGGCTTGCTGAACGAGACGAGTCGCTACCCGTTGCCGCCCCGCGAAATTGTCGATCGCCTGAACTTCGGGGGCGATGAAGGGCAGGCGCGAGCGAATACTCTGTTGGCTCACTTCGGCTTCGGCGCCATGACTGGCGCTGTTTTCGCCATTTTGCCTCGGCGTCGCGGCAGCGGCACACTCTTTGGCCTCGGCGTGTGGGCGGCCAGTTATCTGGGTTGGATTCCTGCAGCGGGAATTCTTGCCCCCGCATGGCGTCATCCTGCAGGGAGGAATCTGCTGATGATCGCTGCGCACATGGTGTGGGGTACCGTGCTCGCGAAATCGCTCAGCGAGTTGGAAGCCGCCGAAGCCGAAGCGTTCGGCAGGCCTTCGGACGCCGAACTGTCAGTCTTGGAAAGGCGAGAGAGAGGACCTGGTCGATGAAGCCGGTCCCGTTTTGGCTCGATCGAGAGCCCGAGATTTCATTCGGCGCCTTGCAGGGCAACCATGACTTCGAAGTCGTAATCGTCGGCGCGGGCATCGTGGGCCTGCACACTGCCTGTCTGCT
Organism: Mesorhizobium sp. M0830; assembly: GCF_040319965.1. NCBI lineage: Bacteria > Pseudomonadati > Pseudomonadota > Alphaproteobacteria > Hyphomicrobiales > Phyllobacteriaceae > Mesorhizobium > Mesorhizobium sp. M0830. The sequence continues at coordinate 18,198 of NZ_JAMYOR010000081.1, forward strand.
GCGTAGCTCGGGTCTGAAGGTCGCGGTTCTTGAGGCGCGCCAGATCGGCCAGCAGGCCACCGGCCGCTCGACCGCCAAGGTCACATCCCAGCATGGGCTCAAATACGCTTCCCTCATTCGCAATTTCGGCCGCGAAGGCGCGAAGCTTTACGCCGACGCGAATGAAAAGGCCAAGGAGGAGATCGCTGCACAGTGCTCCCTTATGGTGGATAAGGCCAAGCTGGAAGCCAAATCTGCCTTCATCTATGCTGAAGACGAACAACAGGCGGATAGGTTACGCCGTGAGGCCGACGCCGCCGCATCGCTTGGATTGCCCGCCGAATTCCTGTCCGATGCGGAGCTGCCCGTGAGGGCGACGGCAGCGCTCCGTTTTTCGGGCCAATATCAATTCGACCCGTATCTTTATATTTGCGGGCTGGCCCGCCTGGTGAGCGAGAGCACCATTTCCGTTTTCGAGAACAGCCGCGTTGTTGAGATTGCAGGCGACGGGCCTTATCAGTTGACTCTGGCTGGCGGTATTGTGACCGCCGGTAAGGTCATCGTCACCACGCAGATGCCCATCATCGGAGACGGACTCTTCTTTGCCAAGGCCTTCCCATTTGCGCATCCGGTCGCGGCAGCATCACTGGCCGAACATGCAACAGTGGACGGCATGTTCATCAGCGCCGGCAGCCCGTCTCATTCGTTTCGCACAGCGAACCGTGACGGCAAGCGCTTTCTTGTGGCCGCCGGCGGCGAATTCAAGACCGGAGACCGCGAGGCTGCGGATCGCGCCGTCGCTGACATGCTGGCCTTCCTCGAGACAACATTCGCTATTAACCAACCGTCGCACCTTTGGATAAACGAAGATTTCCGGTCGGTGGACGGAATGGCCTTCGTCGGCGTGGCGAGTTCTTCAAAACCGGACCTTCTCGTCGCCACCGGTTTCGACGCCTGGGGCATCACACAAGGCGCCGTCGCAGGGGAAATCCTTGCGTCGCAGCTTCTCGGCCAACCCCATCCTGCGGCCGAGATCTTCGACGCGACCCGTATCAAGCCGCTCGGCGGCGGGCCGACGTTCATATCGGAGAACGTCAAGACGGCTACTCATCTGGTGGCCGAACGGCTCCTGGGTTCAAGAACGGTGGATATCAACAAGATCGCCCTCGGAGAAGGCGGTGTGGTCGAGCACGACGGAGAGCAACTGGCGATCAGGAAGGCGCACGACGGTACGGTCACCGCCCGCTCCGCAATCTGTACGCATCTCGGCTGCGTCGTCGGGTGGAACCCGGTCGACCGGACGTGGGACTGCTCATGCCATGGGTCCCGCTTCGATGAAGCTGGTGAGGTTCTTTCCGGCCCCGCAACGAGACCGCTCGAGCCGCGGGCGTCGCCAAATGCCGGGCACGCGGAATGAGGGTCCTGGTCACCGGCGCGTCGGGTCTGATTGGAGCCGCGCTTTGCGCGCGCCTGGCGGCCGAGGGACATGACGTCGTTCGTGTGCTCCATCGCCCCAGTGTTGGCCCGTTCACAGGGCCCACTCCCATCCTGCTAGACATGGCAAATGCGCTGCGGGCGCAGGACTGGATCCATCATCTTGCCGGTGTCGATGCCGTTGTGAACTGCGCCGGCGTTCTGCAGGACAGCCTTCGTGAGAATACCCAGCACGTCCATGCAGGCGGCGCCTCGGCACTCTTTGCCGCGTGTGAACAGGCACGAGTGAAAAAGGTCATCCACTTCTCGGCTATCGGCGTCGATCGCCAGCAGCCATCCGCTTTCTCCGCCAGCAAGCTTGCTGGCGATGAGGCCATGATGGCGCGCGATATCGACTGGGTCATTCTGCGCCCTTCGGTTGTGTTGGGGAGGCCGGCGTTCGGCGCAAGCGCGCTTTTTCGTGGTCTCGCTGCTTTGCCACTATTGCCTGTGATGCCCGACGCTGGTCGTCTTCAGGTCGTACAGCTAGACGACGTGATCTCCACCGTTCTCTTCTTTCTCAGGCCCGACAGCCCAACGCGCCTCACTCTGGAGCTGGCTGGGCCTGAAGCGCTTTCTATGAACGAGGTCGTTGCCTGCTACCGCCATTGGTTCGGATGGGACAGCGCCCGGGAATTCATCCTGCCCAATTGGGCCGCAGCAATCCTATACCGGGTTGGGGATGCGGCGGCTCAGCTCGGCTGGCGTCCGCCGATGCGCAGCAATGCCGCAAAGGAGATCGCGCGGGGCGCGGTCGGTGATCCCCAGCCGTGGATAGCGGCGACCGGCATTCAACCGTCAAGTCTTGCAACCGCTCTCAGCCTTCATCCTGCCACGGTGCAGGAACGATGGTTCGCTGGTCTCTACCTCGTCAAGCCGGCGATCTTCGTCGTGCTACCCTTCTTCTGGATCATGACCGGCATCATTTCCCTCACCACCGGCTGGCGCAGCGGAGTTGAGTTGCTGATTGACACAGCAGTCGGCGCGCTGGCCGGACCGGCCGTCGTCGCCGGGGCGCTGGCAGACATGATCGTCGGCGTGCTGATCGCCTGGCGCCCGACCAGCCGGCTTGGTCTCTTCGGTGCAATCGCGGTGTCGCTTTTCTATGCGACCGCTGGGAGCATTCTGCGGCCGGAGCTCTGGAACGACCCGCTCGGCCCGCTGATGAAGATCCTGCCGATTTTGGTTCTGCATTTTGTCGCGCTGGCGATCCTGGAGGAACGCTGATGGTCTATTTCGTGCTCAAGTATCTGCATGTCATCGGTGCGGCTGTGCTGTTGGGGACTGGCGCCGGCATTGCCTTTTTCATGCTCGTGGCACACCGGACCGGTAACGCCGGGACCATCGCGGCTGTCGCCCGCATCGTCGTACTCGCCGACTTTCTGTTCACGGCTACGGCCGTTATCGCGCAACCTGTGACCGGGATAGCTCTCGCCCAGTATGCGGGGTATTCGCTTGCTGAAGGATGGATCGTTCTTTCGATCCTGCTCTATCTTGCCATCGGCCTGCTCTGGCTGCCCGTGGTGTGGATGCAGATCGAGATGCGCAATCTCGCCATAAAGGCCGCGACGTCCAATCAACCCCCGCCTGAGCGTTACAGTCAGTTGTTCAGGCTCTGGTTTGCCTTCGGCTTTCCAGCCTTTGCGGCTGTGCTCGCCATCTTCTGGCTGATGATTGCGCGCCCGCCAATCGAGTGGCTGGCCTTGTAGCCCCGTCGCCGCTTTACCGCGGCAACCGACCTCACCCAATGTCGTTGCGCATGTCAGGGGAAACTCCGGCCTGATCACCGCTCTCTCGTAAGTTCGGCGAAATCAACTCTCGGCAACCAGCACGCCTTGCGCATCGCTGCTCCTACTGCCCATCCTATCGGTGCTTCGCCGCGCGGCAACGCGTCCTGCCACAGATCCTCGGTCGATCGTCGACATTCAGCGGCAACGGCATCCAGGCTCGGATACGCAGTCCACCCACCGAGCGAAGCCGTCCCTTGGCCTGATATTCCAGAGTGTATAGCTGTTCGGCCGGCGACCCCGTCAGTTGTGGCTACGCCGCTCAGTTTGGTCCATCCCGAACTGAGCGACCTGGACCATCATCACCTTTGCCTTTGCGACGAGTTCATCATCCGTAAGCGTCTGATCGGCCTGCAGTGTGACGGTGATGCACTCGCCTCCCTCCCCGCGAAATTCGACGACCGGAGCCTGGTCCCGGCTGACGACAGCTTCTATCATCTGCATAGAAAATCCTCCTGCCATTGTGGGAATGGCGACCAGTTGGGAGCAAGACCGAAGCTCCACCATCCCTGTTTTAGTGATGACGTCTGGCTAATCCTTGACATAGGCTCCAGGCCGACGGCCGCGCCTCGGCGCCTTGGCGTCTTTTGAGTGCTCCGCAGCCGCTGGACCTGCGCCGGAGATTTTCTCCGTGGCTGGCGAAGGTGTGGCTTTCTTTGAACTGGTTCTGCCGCCGGATTTTTTGGGGGCGGATGACATGCCAACCGGAGAATTGTCTGTAGAGGTCATGGCTTGATCCCGAACGCTGCAAAACTCCATAGGTAACCTGGGACATGGCTTGAAGTTCCATGCGCCTGCATTTCGCGAAGGAGCAAAGGTTCAGCGCACGTATGGCTATGTTTCCGAATATGGAGGCTCTGCCGAGGGCCTTTGTGGACGTTTGGCGATGAACGCAAAGCGGCAGATGTCTTGATGCGATTCCAGACGAGAACGCCCAGCGAGCTCTTGAGCCTTCTCAGGGCGCCTCAGCAACGGGTTGAGTTCGCGAAACGGACGGCAAAACGCGAAGCTGCTCGGCAAACACATAGCTTCGCGGGGCACGTGCTGCCCGGGACGCAGGCGATGCCGACGCGAAACAGTGACGATCTCCGCCAACGGCGCAGTCGTCTACAGAGATGCTTCCGCAACTCCAGACTGCCGGCGATCCCCGGGTGAAGGGCGGCACGGACCGGCAAGAGACCGCCAACGCAGGCCGCGGCGGCTCTGACATCTGTTCTGCGACCCGGCCGTTCAGGAACAATACCTGCGTTTGCAAGCTTGAACGGGATCGCTGACTGCGATGGCACAGTCGCTGAGCGGCATCATCGCTGGCGACGAGGTCATGAAGGGATCGCTTGCAAGCTATACGTTCGAGTATATGGAAATCGCCTCCTACACGATCCTTATCGTCGCTGCGAAATCGCTCGATGAAACGGAAGGCGCGCATGTTTGCGAGGAGAACCTGCGCGAGGAAGTCGCGATGGCGGACTGGCTGAAAAACCATCTTCCCGCGACAACCAAGCAGTTCTTTACTCGGGCTGATACAGAGAGCGAGAACGCCAAGCGTTGATCTACCGCCGAGGTTGCTTCGATCGGCTGACGGAGCGCGACCGGCCAGTATGGTGCGGCGGGACCTACCTGCCGCGCTGAGCGGGTTGAACAGGATTGGGAGATCTATGACGGCAGGACGATCCATGGGAGCAGATGCTACCCCATGCATGAATGTCGACAACGCGCCGCGCCAGATCGCCTGCGCCGTCAACTTGCTTCGGCGATCTTGCTGAGAAAAGCTGCCAAGCTCTGCTGCGGATCCTCATCGTCCCCAGCCACGACGTTGAGCCCCCAGCGTCCGAGGACCGCCT